>NZ_NMUO01000063.1 GCF_002237365.1 Zobellella denitrificans | reverse complement strand
CCTACCTCCTTGATTCGTAGCTATCTGCAGAAGTGGATAAGAGCCAGGGGCCAGGCCCTGGCCCGGGGCCAGCCGCTGTTCACCCTCTACGCCGACAGCCAGGGCGAGCTGGACTATGCCGCCGACTACTACGCCGACAACCAGGATCTGTTTATGATCGGAGAGACGCCATGACACCGCTGTTGTTCGCGCTGGAAGACGGGCATCCGCTGCTCGGCCCGCTCTGCCACGGGCTGGGTGCCGAGCCTGGCCGGCTGGAGCGGCGCCGCTTTCCGGACGGCGAAAGCTACCTGCGCCTGCTGGGCGAGGTGGCGGGCCGCCCCTGCCTGGTGCTGGCGGATCTGTCCCGCCCGGACGACAAGTTCCTGCCCCTGTGCTTTTTGTGCGACACCCTGCGGGAGCTGGGCGCCGCCCGGGTCGGCCTGGTGGCCCCCTACCTCTGCTACCTGCGTCAGGACGCCCGCTTCCACCCCGGCGAGGCGCTCAGCTCCCACAGCTTCGCCCGCCTGCTCTCCCCCCGCATCGACTGGCTGATCACCGTGGACCCGCACCTGCACCGCATCCACCGCCTGGACGACATCTATTCGGTGCCGAACACAGTGGTGCACGCCGCCCCCCTGCTGGCGGACTGGCTGCGCGGCCGGCCGGAGCCGGTGCTGCTGGTGGGCCCGGACGCGGAAAGCGAACAATGGGTGGCGGCGCTGGCCAGGGCCAGTGGCCGGCCCCATGTGGTGGGCGAGAAGGTGCGCAGGGGCGACCGGGAGGTGGAGGTAAACCTGCCGGATCTGAACGCTTACCGGAGCCATGGCGCCCTGATCCTGGACGATGTGATCGCCAGCGGCCGGACCGTGCTGAGCTGCCTGCGGGCCCTGCGCGCCCAGGGGATGGGGCCGGTGGACTGCGCCGCCGTGCACGGCCTGTTCGCCGACGACATAGAAGATGAGCTGGCCCGGGCCGGGCTGCGCCGGCTGCTCACCGGCAACGGCGTCGCCCACCCCAGCAATGCCATCGACCTCTCCCCGGCATTGCTGCCCGCCATCCGCCACTGGCTGGCGGGCTAAAAGGTCAGTATCCGCTGGTATTCCCCTATCTCCACCCGGTAGGGGCTGGTGCGACGCAGGTGGTCACGCATGGCCTCCAGGGCATCGGGCTCGCCGTGCACCAGCTGGATGCGGGTGTCGACACTCAGCGCCGAGGCCGCCAGCCACTGCTGCAGCTCCACATAGTCGGCGTGGCCCGACAGCCCGTGCAGCATTTCGATGCGGGCGCGATTGGTCACCCAGTCGCCGTGAATGCGCACGCTCTCGGCTCCCTGCTGCAGCTTGGCCCCCCGGCCACCCCCCGCCTGGTAGCCGGTGAGCAACAGGGTGGTACGGTGATCCGACAGCAACCGTTTCATATGGTGGAGGATGCGGCCGCCGGTCACCATGCCGCTGCCGGCGATGATGATATGGGGGTAGACCTCGTCGGCCAGCGCCTTGGAGTCCTCCACGCTGCGCACCAGGGTGATGGTACGGCTCATCCGCCGGCAGTCGGCCCGGCTCAGCTTGTGCTGGTCGGCGAAACGCTCGTAGATCTCGCCCACTTCGATCGCCATGGGGCTGTCGAGAAACACCTTGAGCCTGGGAATGCGCCCCTGTTCCATCAGGGTCGTCAGCAAATACTGCACGGCCTGGGCGCGGCCCACCGCAAAACTGGGGATCAGCATGATGCCGCCGCCGGCCACCGTGGTGTTGACCAGCTCCTCCATCTGCAGGAAGGGATCCGTCGTTTCGTGGCGGCGATCGCCGTAGGTGGACTCCAGCAACAGCAGATCCAGCTCCGGCAAGGGTTTGGGTGGATACATGAAGAGATCGTCCGGTCGCCCCACATCGCCGGAAAAGCCCACCCGCTTGCCCTCGGCCTCGAGGATCAGGCTGCCGGCCCCGAGGATATGGCCGGCGGGCTGCAGGTGCAGGCGCATCCCGCCGAGATCCAGCACCTGGCCAAACTCCAGGGGGCGGAACAGGGTCATGCTCTGCTCCGCCGTGGCCCTGTCGTAAAGCGGCTCGGGCTCGGCATGCTTGCTCAGCTGGTGACGGGAGAAAAAACGGGCGTCTTCTTCCTGCAGGTTGCCGCTGTCCGCCAGCAGTATCTCGCACAGGGCCCGGGTGGCCGGATGGCAATACACCGGCCCCCGGTAGCCCTGGCGGTACAGCACGGGAATATAGCCCGAGTGATCCAGGTGCGCGTGGGTCAGCACTATGGCGTCGAGCCGGTCGATATCCAGCGGCAACGGCTGCCAGTTGCGCTCGCGCAGCCATTTGTAGCCCTGGTAGAGGCCGCAGTCCACCAGGATGCGGGTGTCGCCGCTGTGCACCAGAAACTTGGAGCCCGTCACCGTCTGGGTGGCGCCGAGAAAGGTTATCTTCATCGCTATTCTCCTCTTGCGGACGTCGGAAACGAGAGAGGCGCCATCCCGGCCGGCGATGCGCCATTGCTATCAGTATCCGTCAGCCCGGCCGCTTTTGCCGGATCAACGACATGCCGTAGATCCGGGGGATGCTGACTATAGTTAACCCTGAGCCATGGCAAGGAGCACGGGGATAAACCATTACCTTGCAGGCGATATAGAGAATCATATGGCGCCCGACAGGAGCCTTGTATGCCATGCCCTTACTGCCATCGCTGGCGTGTCCGACTGCTCGGCCTGCTCCTGATGCTGACCACCGCCGTGCACGCCAATATTCCCCGCTGGTTCGAACTGGCCCCGGGCGAACCCAGCCTCTATATCAGCGGCACCATCCGCTACCTCAACCTGGAAGGGGGCCTCTATGTGATCCGCGATGTGCGCGGCACCCACTACCACCCGGTCAATCTGCCTCCCGCCTTCGAGCAGGACGGCCTGGCGATAGAAGCCCTGGCCCGGCTGCGGGAGGACAGCCCGACCAGCGGCATGGTCGGCCTTCGCATAGAGCTGTTGCACATTCGCCGGGCGAGCCGCCTCGAATAAGGCCCGGGGCCAGAACTGGATCGGGATCGAAGGCGGCTCCCCGGGGCCTGGGCTATCCTTGAGTGAGGTGACAGTTCATGTCTGGTTGGATCCAACGCCAGGAGGCGCCTTATGTTCAGGCATTGCGTTGCAGGTATTGATTTTTCGGCGGGCTGGGACAGGGTGCAGTCCCGGCTTCGGCAGATGGTGGCCCTGTTCGATATCCGGGAGCTGACCCTGGTGCACGCGGACGAACCCCACCGCCGGGCCCATAAGGACGCCAACGATCGCACCAATCGCAAGCTCCACCTGGAGCAGGTGGCGGCGGACATGAGCCGTGAGCTGGCGATAACGGTGCATACCCAGTTCGTCTCGGGCTTTGCGGTGTCCTCCATCCTCGACTGTGCCAAAAGGAAACAGGCCGACCTGATAGTGGTGGCCAACCGCAGCCATTCCCGCAGCCGGGAATTCTTTATGGGCAACGTGGCACTGAACCTGGCACGCCTCTGCAAGTTGCCGCTGCTGATAGTGCCTTCGGATCTGGGGGCCGTGGCGGACGACGCCCCCCTGCTGCTGGCCACCGACAACTCGCCGGCCTCGGCCAGGGCCAGGGCCTGCTTCACCGAGCTGGTGGGTACCGATCGCCAGGGCATGGTGATGATAGTGCGCAGCCCCGAACACCAGGTGGCCTTCGAGGAAGTGCAGGCCGGTGAGAGCTTTGCCACCGATAATCCCAACCTGGACGTCCGCACCGTGGTCGGCGATCCGGTGGAGGAGATCTGCGAAGCCGCCAGCAACGTCAGAACGCCCCTGATCATCCTCGGCAAGCGCGGCACCAACCCCATCGCCGAGCTGCCCCTCGGCAGCACCGCCGAAGGCATCTGCCGGCACGCCACCAACCCGGTGCTGCTGATTCCCTCCTGAGCCGCCGGACAACCGGGCCGCCATTCCGGCCCGGCCCGCGACCACCGGGCAGGCGCCCGGCCGCTCTCCTTTCTATACTCGTATCCAGCCCCGGGCCCGGAGAAGCCCAATTGCCTTACCCACAGGAGAACACAGCCATGTCCATCAAGATAGTGACCCTCTGCGGCAGCGTACGCCCCGGCAACTACACCGCCATGGCGCTGGAACTGGTCCATGACGAATTCAGGAAGATGCCCGGGGTGGAGCTGATCCCCCTGCGGCTGGACGGCCTGGAGCTGCCCCTGCCGGGCTTGCCGGCGAAGAACCCGGACGCCATCGCCCAGTTCCAGGAAACGGTGGCCTCGGCCACCGGGGTGCTGCTGGCCTCGCCGGAATACCATGGCGGCATCAGCAGCCCCATGAAGCTGGCCATCGACAACCTGGGCTTTCCCAGCAAGCTGGCCGGCAAGCCCGTCTCCCTGCTGGGGGTGGCGGCGGGCACCATCGGCGCCATCAAGTCCACCGAGCAGCTGCGCGCCATCTGCGCCCATATCGGGGCGGTGCCCCTGCCCCTGGCGGTGTCGGTGGCCAATGTGCAGCAGGTGTTCGATGCCGAAGGCCACTGCCTCGATGCCGGCACGGAAAAATACATCCGCCGGGCGGCGCGCAACCTGATCGACTACATCAACGACGCGGTCTGCCCCAAGGTCAGTCTCGAGGCCATACTGCGCGGCCAGGTGGAGGAAGACTGAGCCCGGGCGCCATCCCGGCCGGAGCACCGATCAGTTTAAAAGTTGAGCAGCATGATGTTTTTTGGGGCGCGGGCGGCCCGCCCGCATGAGGGGGCACCGAGGTAGGCGAAGGCACAGCCCAACCCGCAATGCCTGTTCTGCCTCGAACCTCTCTAAACTTGTGGTGTAGTTAGCCAGTCCGAAGGTTCCCGCTACGCGGGAAAGCAGGCGGGCCGCCTGCGCTCCATCAGTCAGGTGTCAATCTGCAAACGTCGTTTGCTGCCGATGAGAGTGGCTGGGATAGCACACGCCTGACAGCTTGATTTTCAAACCATATGGCGCTCTAGAGCCGGCTATAGTTAAGGCCTTGACCATAACGCTTGACCACAACAAGGAGCAGGGTGATGAACATGAATCCGGTCGTCTGGTTCGAGATCTATGTGGCGGACATGCCCCGGGCCAGAGCCTTCTACGAAGCCATGCTGGCGGTGCGGCTGGAGCCGCTGGCCGACCCCACCGTCGACGACGGCACCAACCTGGAGATGTGGGCCTTTCCGGGCCAGCCGGAGGGCGCCGGGGCCTGCGGCACCCTGGCGCGTATGGAGGGCTGCGCCCCCGGCGGCAACGGCACCCTGGTGTATTTCGGCTGCGACGACTGCGCCGTGGAGGCCGCCCGGGCGGCGGCCAACGGCGGACGCCTGGTGCGCGACAAGTTCGCCATCGGCCCCCACGGCTTTATCGCCCTGGTGGAAGATACCGAAGGCAATGTGGTCGGCCTGCACTCCATGAAATAACAGCCCTTTTGCTGAAGTTTATCCGCATCGAGGCACAGATGCCGCCGAGGCCGATGGCGGTTTCCGCCCATGGCCGTAAAGAGGTAAAGTAGCCCCACCACCTTCACCTGATCGCGGGGATTCCATGTCCGAGGATATCCGCTGGCAACAGCGCTTCCAGAACTACCAGCTGGCCTTGCAACAGCTCACCGATGCCGTCACGCTCGGCACTACCCGTCCCCTGTCGGACCTGGAGAAGCAGGGGCTGATCCAGGCCTTTGAATACACCCACGAGCTGGCCTGGAACTGCCTGAAGGACTTTCTGCGTTACCAGGGCACCCAGGACATCTTCGACTCCCGCGATGCGACCCGCAAAGCCTTTGAAGTCGGCCTGATCGAACAAGGTGAACTGTGGATGGCGATGATCGCCAGCCGCAACCGCACTTCCCATACCTACAACAAGGCGACCGCCGAAGCCATTGTCGAGGCGGTCTGCACCCAGTACCTCCCGCTGTTCCAGCAGCTCAGGAGTCGGCTCTCGGGGCTGATGGATGACTGAGGCTTCGTACGGACTCGGCCATGAGGCCATAGGGCGCATCAGATCGGTGCTGGCGGGCTTCCCGCAGATAGAGCGCGCCATCCTGTACGGCTCCCGCGCCATGGGCCGGGAGCGCCCCGGCTCCGATATCGACCTGACCCTGGTGGGCGAGGATATCGACCAGCGGCTGCTGGATAACCTGTGCAACCGGCTGGACGATCTGCTGCTGCCCTGGCAGTTCGACCTCAGCGCCTACCGGGAGATAGAGAATCCCGCCCTGCTGGACCATATCCGGCGGGTGGGCAAGGTGTTCTACCAGCGGCGCTGAGCCGCCTACAGCCGGTCAGCCCCGGCTCAGGGCGATGCGCGCGCCCAGGCCCAGCAGCAGTACCCCGGAGCCGCCCTCCAGCGCCCGGGTATAGCGGGCGCCGGCGGGGTTGCCGAACACCAGGCCGCCCAGGCAGGCGTAGAGGCTGTTGCTCAGGGTCGCCAGCAGGCTGAACAGCAGGCCGAGCAGCACCAGCTCGGCGGCGGGATTGGCCGAGTTGACGCTCACGAACTGGGGCAGGAAGGACAAAAAGAAGATGGCCACCTTGGGGTTGAGTACGCTCACCACCACCCCCTGGCGGAACACCCCCCGCGCCGGCGCGGCGCCGGCCTGCGGCCGCAGGGGCGAGGTGCCGCGCCAGCTGTTGCGCAGCGCCATGGCACCGAGGTAGAGCAGGTAGCAGGCGCCCAGGTACTTCACCAGGCCGAACAGGAAGGCGGAGCTCAAAATCAGCGCCGACAGCCCCAGCACGGCGGCGGCGGTGTGCACCAGGTAGCCCAGGCCCAGGCCCAGGGCGGCCTTGAGCCCGGTGCGCAGCCGGCCGCGCATGGTGCTGGACACCACATAGACAACGTCCGGCCCCGGGATCAGGTTGAGCGACAGGGTGGCGATCACGAACATCAGCAGGGTATGGGCTTCCATCAGAACACCACCTTCAGTGCCAGCCCCAGCAGCACCAGGCCGCTGAGCTTGTCGATCATCCGCAACTTGGCCTGGAGCCACACCAGCACGGGCCCGCGCGACAGCGCCAGGGCCACCAGCACGTACCAGAGGGCGTCGATGCCGCCGGCGGTGAGCATCATGATGCCGCCCTGCTGCCAGCCGGTGTCGGCGCGCACGAACTGGCTGAACAGGGCCAGGAAGAAGATGGCCAGCTGCGGATTGAGAAAGGCCACCATAAAGCCCTCGAAGGCGCCCCGCCGGCCGCGCACGCTATGGCTGCCCTGCCGGCCCCCTGCGTCACCGGGCCGGGCCAGCAGCGCCTTCAGCCCCAGCCAGGCGAGAAAGGCGGCGCCGCCGTAGCGGATGAGGTCGAACAGCAGCGGGGTTTTGGTGATCAGCAGCGCCAGCCCCAGGGCGGTGATCAGGGCGTAGAGCCCCACCCCCAGGCCGTGGCCCAGGGCGGTGGCCACCCCGTGCCCCTGGCCGCCCCGCACCGTGTTGCGGATCACCAGGGCCAGGCTGGGCCCGGGGCTGATGGCCCCCATCACGCAAATCGCCGCCAAGGCCAGCCAACTGGTCAGTTCCATCCTCTTCCTCTCTTGTCACCGGGGTTCTGGGTCTCAGCTTAATACCGCCCTAACCATGCCCATAATGAAAGTTAGGAATAGATTTCATAACCACAGGCTATAGCTTGGTGCGACTCTCCCGCACCGTACGCTGCAGGTGATCCCGCAGGAAGGGGAAGCACAGCTCCCGGAACCAGCGGTGAGCCGGATCCTGGTGGTGGCGCTGGTGCCACATCAGGTGGTATTGCTGGCTCTGGGTGGCGAACGGCAGGGCGGTATAGGCCAGGGGATGGGCCTGGGACAGCTGCCAGGCGATATGGGCCGGGGTGGTCAGCAGGCAGTGGGTGCGGCACAGCACCTCCACCGCCGCCTGGAAGAAGGGCACCCGGGCAAACCAGCGCCGGGCCAGCCCCAGGGGCGCCAGCACCCGCTCCACCGGGCTGTCCTTGTCGCCGCCGCCGCTCACCTGCAGATGGGGCCAGGCCAGGTAGTCGTCCAAGCCGAGCGGCCGGCCCGCCAGCGGGTGCTGCCGGCCCATCAGCACCACCAGCCCGTCTTCCCCCTGGCGCAGGCCGCGGATCAGATCCGGCACCTGTTCGGTGATGGTGGACACCAGATCGAGCGGCGACTCCCACAGCAGCGGCAGCTGGCGCTTGTCCCACAGCTCGTACTCCAGCGCCGCCCCCGGCGCCTGGCGGGCCAGCTCGGCGCAGATGTCCGGCAAGATGTACTGGGCCACATAGTCGGACGAGGCCAGGCGGAACACCCGCTCGCAGCGGGCCGGCTCGAAGCCGGGCGTCGCGTAGAGCCGCTCCAGGCCGCCGAGCGCGTCGGCCAGCTCCCGGGCCAGCTGTTCGGCCCGGGGCGTGAGCAGCCAGCGCTGGCCCTCGCGCACCAGCAGCTCGTCGTTGAAGTCCCGGCGCAGCTGGGCCAGCTGCTTGCTCACCGAGGGCTGGCTCAGGTGCAGCCGCTCGGCCGCCAGGCTGAGGTTGCGGGTATCGAGCAGCACCCTGAGGGTGGGCAGCAGGTTGTAGTTGAGTTGCACCTTGGGTTTTCCTGAGCGGGGCCGGGCTCCTATCTTAGGCCAGCCCGCATGAGGGGGAAAGGAAGCGCCCGCATGACAGTACATGTTCGAGTCTTGAAAGGCTATCCTGTGCTTTCTCGGCCAAAAAGCATACAATCCTCACGTTCTTGCAGAAAGCCCCCACAAAAGCGCGAAAGACGCTGGAGAAGATAACAAATGCAATATAAATGGATACTGTTCGACGCCGACGACACCCTTTTCCACTTCGACGCCTACCAGGGGCTCAGGCGCATGTTCGCCGGCTTCGGGGTCGACTTCGGCGAGCAGGACTTTGCCCACTACCAGACCCTCAACCAGCCGCTGTGGGTGGACTACCAGGACGGCCACATCACCGCCGAGCAATTGCAGCACCGGCGCTTCGCCGGCTGGGCGGAGCGGCTGGAGGTCAGCCCCCGCGAGCTGAACAGCGCCTTTCTCACCGCCATGGCGGATATCTGCGCTCCCCTGCCCGGCGCCAGGGAGCTGATCGACGCCCTGACCGGCCAGGCACAACTCGGCATCATCACCAACGGCTTTACCGAGCTGCAGCAGGTACGGCTGGAGCGCACCGGGTTCAGGGACGCCTTCTCCCCCCTGGTGATCTCCGAGCAGGTGGGCCTGGCCAAGCCGGATCCGGGCATTTTCGAACACGCCCTGGAGCTGATGGGCCAGCCGCCCCGGGAGCAGGTGCTGATGGTGGGCGACAACCCCCACTCCGACATTCTCGGCGGCCTCAACGCCGGCCTGCACACCTGCTGGCTGAACCCCGCCGGCAAGCCCGTCCCCGAGGGCATCCGCCCCCACTACCAGGTGAGTTCGCTGCACGAACTGCACCGGCTGCTGCTGTGTTAGGGGGTGAGGGGTGAGGGGTGAGCCGTTGCAGAATACCGACTCTTCCCCCTCACGCCTTACGATTTTCCCCTCGCGGCCATACGCAAAAAGGGCGGCCCGGAGGCCGCCCTTTGTTTAACCGATATCGCTTACTTGCGGTTGCCGCGGTAGGCGGGCGAGGCGTTCAGCACCATATGGCGGTTGATGTCCTTGTACAGCAGGTAGCGGAAGCGGGTCGGGCCGCTGGCGTAGCAGGCCTGCGGGCAGAAGGCGCGCAGCCACATGTAGTCGCCGGCTTCCACTTCCACCCAGTCCTGGTTCAGGTGGTACACCGCCTTGCCTTCCAGCACATAGAGGCCGTGCTCCATGACGTGGGTTTCGTCGAAGGGAATGACGCCGCCGGGCTGGAAGGTCACGATGTTGACCTGCATGTCGTGGCGCATGTCGGCGGAGTCCACGAAGCGGGTGGTGGCCCAGGCGTCGTTGGTGTCCGGCATCGGGGTCGGCGCAATGTCGTTCTCGTTGGTCACGAAGGCTTCCGGCACCTCGATGCCGTCCACGTATTCGTAGGCCTTGCGGATCCAGTGGAAGCGCACCGGCGCGTCGCCGTTGTTCTTCAGGCTCCAGTTGGTGCCGGGAGGCAGGAAGGCGTAGCCGCCGGTCTGCATCTGGTGCACTTTGCCTTCCAGGGTCAGGGTCATTTCCCCTTCCACCACGAACAGCACGCCTTCGGCGCCGGAGTCCAGCTCGGGCCTGTCGCTGCCGCCCTGGGGGGAGACTTCCATGATGTAGTGGGAGAAGGTCTCGGCGAAGCCGCTCATCGGCCGGGCGATGACCCACAGCCGGGTGTTGTCCCAGAACGGCAGGAAGCTGGTCACGATGTCGCTCATCACGCCCTTGGGAATGATGGCGTAGGCTTCGGTAAAGACCGCGCGATCGTTGATCAGCTGCGTCTGGGGCGGCAGACCGCCGGTGGGGGCATAATAAGAATTACGGGCCATGACATCTGTCCTTTATTTATGCAAAGTGGTTGGTCTGCGCCAACGGATCAGCAGTGGTCTTGACGAGGCTGCTGTTTAAATGCTGAACACCCCTGATTGTAGAGCAAGGCCGTTTGATTTATAAATTAAATAACCGAATGGCAACTAGTGGCTTTGCCACTGGATGGAAGGCATGAACCTGAACACCACCCTGGATCCCGTGCTGCTGCGCAGCTTTGTCGCCGTGGTCGACACCGGCAGCTTTACCCGCGCCGCCGACAGCACCCACCTCACCCAGTCCACCGTCAGCCAGCAGGTGCGCAAGCTCGAATCCCTGCTCGGCTGCGAGCTGCTGCACCGCAAGGGGCGCTACGTCACCGCCACCCTGGAGGGAGAGCGGGTGCTGAGCTACGCCCGCCGCATCCTGCAGCTGATGAACGAGGCGCTGGCCCAGACCAGCCTGAGCGCCGAGCAGCAGAAGATCCGCCTGGGGGTGCCGGAAGACTTCGCCACCCACGCCATCATGCCCACCCTGTCGGCCTTCGCCAGCGAATACCCGGGCATCCGCCTGGAGGTGAAAAGCGGCCTGTGCAGCGACATCTGGCGCGAGTTCCAGCGCAGCGACCTGGACCTGGCCCTGGTCAAGCAGCGCCAGGGCAGCGCCCCCGGCCTGGCCAGCTGGCCCGAGCCGCTGTGCTGGATCGACAGCCTGGACGGCAACAATCTGGACAACCACCCCATTCCCCTGGTCACCTTTCCCATCGGCGGCCTCTACCGCAGCGAGATGGCCCACACCTTCGACAGCCTGGGCCGCAGCTGGCGGCTGGCCTATGTGAGCACCAGCCTGTCCGGGGTGTGCTGCGCGGTGGAAGCCGGCCTTGGCATCTCGCTGCTGCCCCGCCGCCTGGTTACCGAACGCCACCGCATCCTCGACCAGCGCGACGGTCTGCCGCCGGTGCCGGACCTGGAGCTGACCCTGCACGCCCAGGCCCAGCTCTCGGCCCACAGCCGGATGCTGGCGGAGCGGCTGATCGGCGCCTGCGATCGCACCTTCGAAGGCGAGGCCTGATCAGCCCCCGCTGGAAAACTGCCACAGCCGGTTGAACTCCAGCTCCTCCGTCTGCCGGTAGAGTTCGTTGATGCGGCCGATGCGCTCCCGCCCCTGCGCCAGTTGCCGGTGCAGCAGCAGGTTGCAGATCAGGCTGACGGTGCACATGGCGGCGCTGTAGCTGTCGAAGGCGGACACCGAATCGAGCGGCAGCTCCAGCAGCCAGTCCGGGGCGTCGGGCAGTTCGGCCTGGGTCTCCACCATCAGCGCCAGCGGCACCCTGCTCCGGCGCAGGCTGGCCAGCAGCTTGGGAAACAGCGCCGGCCGGCGATGAAAGGCCACCAGGATGATCAGGTCGTCGACGCCGTAATCGACCAGCTCCTCCGCCAGGGTCTGGCCCGGCTGGGGCAGCAACTGCACCCCGGCGCGCACCTGCACCAGTTGCTGGCGCAGGTGCAGGGCCACCGGGTAGCTGTTGCGAAAGCCGATGATGCCCACCCGCCGCGCCGCGGCCAGGCGGTCGATCAGGCCATCGAGCGCGCCGTTGCCGAGCAGGGTCAGCAACTGGGCAATCTTGTCCTGCTCGCACTTGAGCTGGCGCTCGATAAGGCCCGCCGGTCCGTCGCCGAGGGCCGCCGGTATCGGCACCCCGGACTGGCGCAGGCGGCGGTTTTCATCGCGCATCTCCCGGAAGCTGTCGTAGCCGAGGCGGCGGAACAGCCGGCTGACGGTGGACTTGGACACCCCGCAGCAGCGGCTGAGTTCCACCGAGTTGTAGGTGGCCAGATCGTCCATATGGTCGAGGATAAAGCTGGCCACCCGCCGCTCCTGGGGGCCGAGTTGCGAAAACTGTGCGCGGATCTGTTCGCCAAGCTGGCTCATGCGGGTCTGTCCTGATCGACAAGGGTTCCGCTACAGTACCGCATTGATAAAGCTCTGCAACTCGGCGGTCCGGGGCCGGGCGAACAACTCCTCGGCCGGGCCGTTTTCCCACACCTTGCCCTGGTGCATGAACACCACCCGGTCGCCCACGTCCCTGGCGAAGTTCATCTCGTGGGTCACCAGGATCAGGGTGATGCCCTCCGCCGCCAGCGCCTCCAGCACCTTGAGCACCTCCCCCACCAGTTCGGGGTCGAGCGCCGAGGTGATCTCGTCGCACAGCAGCACCTTGGGCGACATGGCCAGGGCGCGGGCGATGGCCACCCGCTGCTGCTGGCCGCCGGACAGGCGGTCCGGGTACTGGTCGAACTTGTCGGCCAGGCCGACCTTGCCGAGCATCTCCAGCGCCAGCTCCCGCGCCTCCTCCCTGGCCTGCTTCAGCACCAGCCTGGGCGCCAGCATCAGGTTCTCCCCCACCGTCAGGTGCGGAAACAGGTTAAAGCTCTGGAACACCATGCCCACGCTGCGCGCCAGCCGGCGCACCTGCACCTCGTCGCTGGTCACTTCCTTGCCGTCGACCACGATGCCGCCCTGCTGGTAGCTCTCCAGGCCGTTGATGCAGCGCAGCAGGGTGCTCTTGCCGGAGCCGCTGCGGCCGATGATGGACACCACCTCGCCCGCCTTGACCCTGAGATCGATGCCCTTGAGCACGTGCAGCTCCCCGTAGTACTTGTGAACTTGTTCGATATTAACGAGTGCCATTGAATTTTTTCTCCAGGTACTGGCTGGCCAGGGACAGCGGATAGCAGAGCGCGAAGTAGAGCAGCGCCACCAGGGCGAACACCTTGAACGGCTCGAAGGTAGCGTTGTTGAGCATGGTGCCGGCCTTGGTCAGCTCCACGAAGCCGATGATCGAGGCCAGGGCGGTGCCCTTGACCACCTGCACCGAAAAGCCGACGGTGGGCGCCAGCGCCACCCGCACCGCCTGGGGCAGGATCACCCGGCTCAGGGTCTGGCCGAAACCCAGTCCCAGGCAGCGGGCGGCTTCCCACTGGCCCCTGGGCAGGGTGTCGATGCAGCCGCGCCAGATCTCGGTGAGAAAGGCGCTGGTGAACAGGGTCAGCGCCAGGGCGGCGGCGGCCCAGGCGGAGATGTCCAGCCCCAGCATGGCCAGGCCGAAGAAGGCCAGGAACAGCTGCATCAGCAGCGGCGTGCCCTGGAACAGCTCCACGTAAATCCGCACCAGCCACTGCAGCGGCCGGCGCCCGGTCAGGCGCAGGGCGGTGAGCAGCAGCCCGACCAGGGCGCCGCCGACGAAGGCGACCAGCGACAATGCCACCGTCCAGCGCGCCGCCAGCAGAAGGTTGCGGAAGATATCCCAGTTGGTGAATTCCATCATGCCTTGACCCTCCGATGGCGGAACAGGCGGTGACCCAGCAGCGCGAACAGCTGCCGCATCAGTATCGCCAGCCCCAGGTAACACGCCGCCGCCACCAGGTAGGCCTCGAAGCTGCGGAAGTTGCGGGACTGGATCAGGTTGGCGGCGTAGGTCAGGTCGGCCACCGAAATCTGCGACACCACCGCCGAGCCCAGCATGACGATGATGCACTGGCTGGTCAGCGCCGGATAAATCTTCTCGAACGCCGGGATCAGCACCACCCGGAAGAAGCTCTGCCGGGGGCTGAGCCCCAGCACCCGGGCCGCCTCTATCTGCCCCCTGGGGGTGGCCGCCAGGCCGGCGCGGATGATCTCGGCGCTGTAGGCACCCAGGTTGATCAGCATGGCCAGCAGGCCCGCCTCCCAGGCGCCGAGCTTGATCCCGAGGCCGGGCAGCCCGAAGAAGACGAAGAACAGCTGGACGATAAAGGGCGTGTTGCGGATAAGTTCCACATAGGCCCCCACCAGCGCCCGCAGGGGCCGGCCGCCGTAATGGCGGGCGGCGGCGCAGGCGGTGCCGATGGCCACGCCTCCCAGCGTGGCGTAGCAAGTCAGTTCCACCGTGACCCACAAGCCCTGGAGGATCAGCTCCTGGTAGGGCCACAGCTCGTTAAAGTTCAGCATGGCGCGTCTCTCAGCTGCCGAAGCCGGCCGGCAGCGGGGCTTTCAGCCAGGTTTGGGAAATACGCTCCAGGGTGCCGTCGGCCAGGGCCTGGGCGATCAGCGTGTTGACCTTGTCGCGCAGCTCGGTTTCCCCCTTTTTCAGGCCGATATAGCAGGGAGAGTCCTTCAGCATGAACTTGGCGACCGGCGCCTTGTCCGTATGGCGTTCGGCGATCTCGGCGGCCACCAGGTTGCCGGTGGCGATCAGCTGTACCTGGCCGGACAGATAGGCGGAGATGGTGGTGTTGTTATCCTCGAAGCGCTGGAGCCTGGCCGAGGCGGGCAGCACCTTCTCCAGCTCCATGTCCTCCACCGCGCCCCGGGTCACCCCGACCACCCGGCCGTCCAGATCCGCGGCCGCCGCCACCGGCAGTTCGCCGTTGCCGAACACGCCAAGGAAGAAGGGAGCGTAGGCCTCGGTGAAGTCGATGGCCCGCTCCCGCTCCTCGTTCTTGCCCAGGCTGGAGATCACCAGGTCGGCCTTGCCGGTCTGCAGGTAGGGGATGCGGTTGGCGCTGGTCACCGGGATCAGCTCCAGTTTGAGGCCCATCTCCTCCGCCAGGTAGGCGGCCATGTCCACGTCGTAGCCCCTGGGCTTGAGATCCGGGCCGACCGAGCCGAAGGGCGGAAAGTCCTGGGGCACCGCCACCCGCAGCACCCCGCGTTGTTCGATGTCCGCCAACTGGCTGGCCTGGGCGGTGCTGGCCGCCGCCAGCAGGCCGAGGGCCGCCAGGCCGTGAACCATCATCTGTTTCAAGCTATGCAATTTAACGAGTTCCATTACTCACCTCTGTGGGGTCCATGTATCGGGCAAGCCTGAAACTTTCGATTCAGGCGAGGTGATAACTGCAACGATAGTGCCAAAGCTGCCGCCACCGCGGCCGATGGCTGTGGTGGAGAAAATAAGTGGTGGAAGATCAGTCACTAACCGGGCGGACCCGGCGGCGGGAAAGAGTACGTCTGAACAGGCTGGCGGGGCGGGCTCTGCCCCCCAAAGAGGCCCCACTACCCTTTTTGGGGCAGGGCATGGGGCAGATGGCCGTCCTATGGGTACTCAGAGGTCGGCGAAAATTTCCTTGAGGTTGACGTCTTCGTCGTGGGTCGGCTCCAGCTGCAGCTGGGCTTCGATTTCGTTGAGGTGGTCGATCATCAGCTGCACCGCCTTGTCCACCTCGTGGGCGGCGATGGCGGCCAGCAGGCCGGTGTGCTCGCTGCAGGACAGGCCGGAATGGCGCGCCTTGCCCTTGAGCGGCCCGGGACCCTGGTAGAGGGCGATGATCAGGGAAGAACGGGGGATGATCTCGTGCAGGAAGGAGGTCAGCACCGGCTTGTTGGCCAGCTTGCCGATCAGCAGGTGAAACTCGCCGGACAGCCGGATGCGCAGGCTCTGCTGCCCCTGGGCGAAGGCCTGGTGCTCCCGCTCCACGTGCTCCTGCAGCAGCTGCTTTTCCCGGGCCGTGCACTTGCTCGCCAGCTCCCGCACCAGCTCGGCCTCGATCAGCCGGCGGGCCTGGAAGATTTCCCGCGCCTCTTCCGGCGAGGGCTCGGCCACGAAGGCGCCGCTGTTGGGCACCAGGTGGACCAGCTTGTGGTGGGACAGCTGCAGCAGCAGCTTGCGCACAAAGCCCCGGCTGAGTCCAAAGGTTTCGCTTAGATCTTCTTCTTTCAGGCGGGTGCCCGGCAACAGCTTGTGGGCGACGATGGCCTCCCAGATGCGTTGATAGACGCTGTCGAGATCGTTGGTTTTATTCTGCATGGCGCTACCTTGGATGCATGGCAGGCCCCCTGGTGAGGTGCTCTTGATTCCTGCCGTCTTGATTCGGCCACCAGGGGCGCGATCACTCTGTTGGTGGAACGGATAACGCGCACAGATTAGCACAGGGCTTATATTGTCAACAATAAATGGAATATTTTGTTAAGGAAAGAAGGGGCCCGGGCCCCTTCTTCGTTCAGTGGGTTTTTCAGCCGGCCTTGCTGGCCTTGGTCCTGGCCTGGGGCACCGAGCTACGCATCAACAACCGGTAGAAGAGCCCGCCCAGGGCGGCACCGATCAGCCAGCCATAACCGTTGAGATCGGCCAGCGCCGGCACCAGCACGGTGGAGATGGAGAACAGGGCCGCCAGGCCGAAGGCCATCAGCGCCTTGGCGTTCCAGCCGTTCTGGTAGTAGTAGGCACCCTTGGGATCGGTGGAGAACAGCTGCTCCATGTCCAGCCTCTGCTTTTTCACCAGGTAGTAGTCCACCACTATGATGCCGTAGAAGGGAGCCACGATGGCGCCCAGGGCATTGACGAAGCCGGGGATGCCGATTTGGCTGATCACCGAGACCCAGAGCGCGCCCACGAAGAAGGCGACGATGGCAGTGATGAGGCCGCCGATGCGGAAGCTGATCATCTTGGGGAACAGGTTGGCCAGGTCATAGGCCGGCGGAATGAAGTTCGCCACCAGGTTGATGCCGACGGTGGCGGCGAAGAAGGTCAGCGCCGCCACTATGGTCAGGGGCAGGGAATCCACCCGCTCCACGATATCGGCCGGGTTGGTCAGCGCCTCGCCGAACAGCACCATGGTGCCGGCGGTGATGATCAGCGCGATAAAGGAGAAGAAGGCCACGTTGAGCGGCAGCCCCACCAGATTGCCGATCTTCATCTCCCGTTCGCTGCGCACGAAGCGGGTGAAGTCGCCGAAGTTGATCACCACGGCGGCGAAATAGGCCACCATGGTGCCGACGATGGCGGTAAAGGCCGCGATGCTGCCGCCCTCATAGCTGCCGCCGCCGCTGAAGATGGTGCCCACCGCCGGGATCAGCTGGTCACCGGCCTGGATCCAGACGATCACCATCAACGCCAGCATCACCACATAGACCAGGGGGCCGGCCCAGTTGAGGAAGGTCTTGATCTTGTCGATGCCCTGCCAGAACAGCAGGATCTGGAACAGCCAGACGATCAGGAACGACAGCCAGGCGGTGCCGGACAATCCGAGGAAGCTGCTGCCGTTGCCCACGCCCCAGAGCGCGGTGAGCAGCAGGGTCACGGCGGTGGAGGCGAAGTAGGTCTGCACCCCGTACCAGAAGATGCCGATGATGGCCCGCAGCAGGGCCGGAAAGTTGGCGCCGCGCACCCCCATGCTGGAGCGGATCATCACCGGGAAGGGAATACCGTACTTGACGCTGGGCTTACCGGTCAGGTTGACCAGCACCATGACGATAAAGCCGGCCAGGATGATGGCGGCCATCACCGCCCAGCCGTTCAGGCCGTAGGCCAGGAACAGGGAGGCGGCCAGGGTGTAGCCGAACAGGCTCTGGATGTCGTTCGACCAGACGTTGAAGATTTCAAACCAGCCCCAACTGCGGTCCTTGTGCTTGATGGGGGCCAGATCCTCATTGTACAGCAGGGGATCCCGCCCCCTTACCTCAAGCTGACGATCGTCCATATCGGTATTCCTCATGTGAAGGTCGGAGCGGGGGCCAGTCCCGGCCCCCGGATTGATTACTGGCGGAACCGCTGGCAGGGCTGCCAGTGCTGCATCAGCAGGTAGTAGATGATGCCGGCGGGCAGCAGGCTGGCGTACCAGGACACGGAAGAGAAGGTCAGGGCCACGGCGGCACCGGCCAGGGCGGCGATCACCGCGCCGTAGTTGACGCCACGGTAGGGCCCGTTCTCGTCATAGAGCTTGTCCAGGTCGAGCTTGCGGCGACGCAGGATGAAGTAGTCCACCACCATTACCGCGAAGATGGGACCGAGGAAGGCGGAGTAGGTCTGCACGAACAGCTGCAGGCCGGCGGAGGATTCGTCCTTCACCAGTTCCCAGGGGAAGGTGCAGAAGGCCAGCAGGCCCACCAGTATGGTGGAGGTGCGGAACTTCAGCTTGAACACGTCCATCAGGATATAGGTGGGCGGCACCACGTTGTTGAGCACGTTGGTGGTGACCTGGGCGAAGGCGATGAACAGCAGGGTAATCACCAGCAGCGGGGTGTTGTCGACGGCGCTGGCGAAGACCTGGATGGGATCGGACACCCCGGTGGCGCCGGACACCATCAGCCCGATCAGCCCCATGAACAGGGTGCAGGGCAGGATGGACATGGCGTAGATGGTGGTGAGCAGACCCGGCTTGGTGCCTTCCTTCAGCTCACGGGAATAGTCGCTGACGTTGAGCATCATGGTGCTGTAGATGCCGAGGAACAGCATGGTCGCCCCCCAGAACGGCAGGCCCCAGGTCCCTTCCACATTCACCAGGTTGGTGGTGATCTCGTCGCCGTAGCGGTTGATCACGCTGTAGAACATGTACACCAGCGCCAGCAGGATAAAGCCGCTGCCCACGTTCTCCAGCCACTTGATGCCCTTGAAGCCGAAGATGGACAGGCCTATCTGCAGGAACTGGAACAGGATGAAGTAGAGCACCAGGTTGTCGAAGCCGAACAGGGTGGCCGACACCGCGTTCAGGGCGCCGGCACCGATCCAGCTTTGGAAACCGTACCAGACGATGGCCGGCACCGCCCGCACCAGCCCCGGAAAGCGGGTGCCGGCAAAGCCGAAGGCGCCGCGCGCCTGCACCATGAAGGGAATGCCGTATTTGTAACCGGCGGCGCCATTCAGGGCCAGGGCAATGCCGATCACGAAGCAGCCGATGGCGATGGCCACGGTTGCCTGCAGCAGGTTGAGGGTGCCCACTATGCTGGAACCCATGGTAAAGGTGCCGATCGATACGCAACCGCCGAACCAGGCCAGCAGGTAGGAGACCCGGCCCATGATGCGGTGTTTCTGGGGGGCCAGGGATTCATCGCCCGCCTTCTTCTCGTGCACCTCCCCGGCGGGGACCGGCTGGGCGCCGACCTGGGCCATGGGAATCGCGGTTTCGCTGTTCACTTGTTGGATTGCCATTGGTTTGTCCTCGGTATTCCATCACTGGGGCGGTGTTGCCACCCCCCTTTTCCTCTGCCGGCCGCGTCTTGGGCCGTGCATCCTGTTCCGGCAACCGGGTGTCCCCGACCGCCGCTGTTGGCCGCCCCCGGATCAGGCGATTTTCAGGCTGCGCCCGGGGTTAGCCAGCTCGGGTCGGGGCCAGTTGAAGGTCAGCACCTTGCTGGTTCCCAGTTTCATGTCCACCATGGCCTCACAGAGTTTGACCGCGGCGACGGTACCATCGATCACCGGAATGCCGATTTCCTGCTCGATCTGGGCGCGATACTGGGACATGCCGGCGCAGCCCAGCACGATGGCCTCGGCCTTGTCCTCCTCCCGCGCCCGCAGGCACTCGGCGATCACCTTGGCGATGGCGGCCTCCGGCGAGCGGGCCAGATCCAGCACCTGGATGGGGGTGGTGCGTACCTTCTTGCACTGTTCGCCGAAGCCGTAACGGCTGACCAGGTGCTCGGTCATGAAGCGGACCCGGGGGGCCGTGGTCACCACGCTGAAGCAGGCGCTGGCCATGGCCGCCAGGTGGAAGGCCGCCTCGGCGATGCCCAGCACCGGCTTGTCGGTCAGCTCCCGGGCGGCGTAGAGACCGGGGTCACCGAAACAAGCCAGCACATAGGCGTCGATATCCTGTTCCCGGTCGCCCTTGGCGATCTCTTCCAGTACGCCGGGCACCGCCAGGGCCTCGTCATAAAAACTTTCAATAGATGCCGGTCCGCTGGCGGGGCTGACCGCCAGGATCTCGGTATCGGGCCGGGCCACCGCATCGGCCAGCCGCTGCAAGGCATCGGTAAACGACTGGGTGGTGTTGGGGTTGATGATCTTGATCCTCACGGCTAACTCCTCGTTCACATAAATGCTGTTTTATTGTTAACGATTTAATACTAGATCAACATTTAACATCCTGTAAACATGTTTACGAAATAAATTTTAATCGTAAAAAATAAAGGCAACTATCGTGCCACTCATGACAAAAAGATCATCAGCGAAAGCATAATTCATTGAATATAAAAAGCTTTTGTCGATTACCTGGGCAAAGGCAGTGGCCCGGCGCTGCGCCAGGCGGGCCAGAAGAAGGAAAGGATGCGATGTTTTGGTGCACCAATAGGGTGAAGATCGTTAGCGATTTATGGTTCCGGTACGGCCGGGGAATGTAAAAAAACCCTCCATGGGGAGGGTCTGGGTCTGTCGACACAGGGGCCATATCGGCCCCCTTGCCAGATCAGTACTCGGCGTTGTGGTAGACGTTCTGTACGTCGTCCACGTCGTTGAGCATGTCGAGGAATTTCTCGAGCTGGGCCACGTCGTCGCCGCTGACCGGGGTCGTGGTCTGGGGCACGAACTGGATGGCATCCACCTCGAAGTCGATACCCTCGAAGGCCTCGGTCAGCGCCTGCTTGGCCTTGAAGTACTCGGTATGGGGCGCGAACACGGTGATGCGGCCGTCTTCGTTCTCGATATCGGTCACGTCCACGTCGGCCGCCATCAGGGCCTCCAGCACGGCTTCCTCATCGTCGCCCGCAAAGGCCAGGATGGCACAGTGATCGAACATGTGACTGACGGTGCCGGAGGTGCCCAGCTTGGCCTTGACCCGGTTGAAGCACTGGCGCACATCGCCGATGGTCCTGTTGGGGTTGTCGGTCAGGCAGTCCACAATCACCATGCAGTTGCCCGGGCCGAAGCCTTCGTAACGGGCGGGAGAAAAGTCCTCGCCGGCGCCGCCCTTGGCTTTTTCCAGCGCTTTTTCGATAACGTGAGCCGGCACCTGGTCTTTCTTGGCGCGCTCGATCAGGCCGCGCAGGGACAGGTTGCCGTCAGGGTCTGCTCCACCTGACTTGGCGGTAACGTAGATCTCGCGGCCGTATTTGCTGTAGACCTTGCTCTTGGCGTTCGCCGTTTTGGCGATGGATTCCTTGCGGTTTTGATAGGCTCTGCCCATGGGATCGTCTCAATTGCTCATCGGAAGAGCGCGAATTTTACACACAGAGAAGCGGCAGATCTATTTTCCTGGCACTTCGCGGCGGATTTTCGCGGCCCGGGCCGCTAATAACCGGCGAATTCCTCGGTGCGCACCCGCTCTTCGGCTACCCCGAGCCGGCCCAGCATGGCTTTCATCGCCGCCACCAGGGCCGGCGGGCCGTCCACAAAATAGAGCGGCGCCTGCACCTCATCCAGGTAGCGCGCCAGCATGGCCTCGTCCACATGGCCCTGCTCGCCCTGCCAGCCGGTTGCCGCGGGCTCCGCCCGGGTCATGGTCGCCACCAGGGTGCAGCGGGCGTCGCCCGCGCAGGCCTGTTGCAGCTCCTCGAGGAAGGGGGCGTCCTGCGGCTGGCGGTTGGCGTAGAACAGCACCAGGCGCCGTTCCTCCTGCTCCGCCAGGGCCTGCAGCAGCATGCTGCGCACCGGGGTGATACCGATGCCACCGGTAATGAACACCACGGGCGTGCGGGGATCGGCCGGCAGCACGAAGTCGCCGTAGGGGCCTTTCAGGGTCAGTTCGGCGCCGGGAGCCAAACCGCTCAGCACCCGCTTGAAGGCGCTGCCGCGGATCCGGGTGGCCACCATCAGCTCCGCCTCGGCGGGCGCCGACGCCAGGGACAGGATGCGGCCGTTGCCCTCCCCGTCGGTTTCCGGTGGATCGATCAGCACCAGCCGGATGCACTGCCCGGCCCGAAAGGCGAAGCCCTCGGGCTTGTCGAAATAGAACGCCAGGGTCCGATCGGCGACCTGCTGTTTGCGTTTGAGAAAAACGGGGTAACTGGCCATGGCGGAGACCTCCGGGGATCAGACTTCGATATCCAGGGCACTGCCAGCGCTTTCGTGCCGGTCGTGGTAACGCCGGCTGATCGCGTGGAGCCGACGGCTCATGACGGGACTGGCGCCAATCCAGCAGACACCGCCCTGGTGCAGGCCCAGCCAGGCTTCGAACGCCGCCTCCCGCCGGCTGCGGTCCCTGTCCTGGTCCCGCTTGCGGATGGCCACATAGGGCTGCACCGCCTTGATCACCGGGATCACCGGGCGGCGCACGTTGTCGGCCTGGGCCGCTTCCGTGGTGGGCTGGGCCCAGTTGGGGGCCAGGTTGGGCAAAATCACCGGTAATGCCATCATTCACCTCCGTCGCCGTTGATCGCCTCCTTATTATGGCCTCCCCGCCCCGATTCCGCCCGGCCAAGGAGCCCGGCAACGGCCGGGATCAGGCGAGTTCGTGCAGGAAGCGGCGGATCCGCTCGGCGGTGGCGTCGGGATGGGAGATAAAGGGCGCATGGGAGGCCCTGGGCTCGATATGGCTCAGGCTGTTCGGCGCCAGCTCGTCCACCAGGGCGGCGGCCTTTCTCGGCACCAGGCCGTCGAGCCGGCCGTAGAGCCGCAGCAGCGGCACCCGCAGCTCGGCCAGCCGCGGCCCGCGGTCCCCCCCCCCCCCCAGCGCCCCGGCCCGTCCC
>NZ_NMUO01000062.1 GCF_002237365.1 Zobellella denitrificans | reverse complement strand
CGCCAGCACCGCCAGCGCCCAGTAGCCGGCCGCCAGGGGCAACAGCAGGCAGAACAGCAGGGCCAGGCCGGCCCCGTGCAGGTAGCGGGCGCCATAGTGCTCGCCGTTGAGGCGGCCGCCGAGCCGAGCCAGGCCGCCGACCAGGGCGAGCTGTACCCTGCCCGGGGGCAGGGCCAGGTTGAGCAACAGGGCCAGGCTGAGCAGGGTGAGCGGATGTTCCAGCAGGGCGGGCATGGGGGATCAGCCTTGCAGCCGTTCCACCATGGCCAGCACCATGGCCGAGGAATGGCGGGCCGCCACTTCCAGGAAGGCCTCGAAGGACTGGGCCTGCTCCTTGCCGGCGATGTCGGACAGGGCGCGCACCACCACGAAGGGTACCTGGAACTGGTGACATACCTGGGCGATGGCGGCGGCCTCCATTTCGCAGGCCTTCATCAGGGGAAACGCGGTCACCGCCTTGCTCAGTTGATCTTCCCGATGCATAAATTGATCGCCGGTGCAGATCAGGCCCACCGCCGAGCGGATGTCCTGCTGCCCGGCCAGGCATTCCCGGGCCAGGGCGATCAGGGCGGGATCGGCGGCAAAGGCGGCTGGCTGCTGGGCCATCTGTCCCATCTCGTAGCCGAAGGCGGTCACGTCCACATCGTGGAAACGCACCTCGTCGGAGATCACCACGTCGCCCACGTGCAGCGTCGGATCGAAGCCGCCGGCGGAGCCGGTGTTGATCACGCAGGCAGGGGAGAAGCGTTCGAGCAGCAGGGTGGTGGCCACACTGGCGGCCACCTTGCCGATGCCGGAGCGGGTGATCACCACTTCCCTGCCGGCCAGTTGGCCCTGGTAGAACTCGCAGCCCGCCACGCTGGTGGTTTTTGCCTGCGCCAGCCGGGATCTGAGTTCGGCCACTTCCTGCTCCATGGCGCCGATAATGCCGATAGTCATAAGGGATTCTCCCGCAACGAAAAAGATGGACGGGAGTGTACCACTATCCGATGGAAAGGCCGATCGGCGATCTGTGTGGGCAACTGGCAGCGCAAGAGGCTGCCTGAAGCCTGTGTATCCGGCCAGGGCGTGTCGGTGGAGGTGGTCCTGCTGACGCTTCGTTGAGTCGTTACCGACAATCGTCGCACTTCCGGGGGAAGGCAACAGAAACAACAAGGCCGCTCGATGAGCGGCCTTGGAGAACGGCGCTGACGGGGTTCAGAGCCCGATATAATCCATGATGCCTTCGGCGGCCTTGCGACCTTCGGCGATGGCGGTCACCACCAGGTCGGAGCCGCGCACGGCGTCACCGCCGGCGAAGATCTTGGGATTGCTGGTCTGGAAGGCGAAGTCGCTCTGCTCGGGGGCGATGATGCGTCCCCACTTGTCGGCCTCGATGCCATACTCCTTCAGCCAGGGCTGATCGTGAGGCTGGAAGCCGAACGCCATGATCACGGCGTCGGCGGCCAGTACCTGCTCGGAGCCGGGCACCGGCTCGGGGCGGCGGCGGCCGTTGGCATCGGGCTCGCCCAACTGGGTGGTGATCACTTCCACGCCGGTGACCTTGCCGTAGTCGTCCACCTGGATGCCGGTGGGCTGCAGGTTGAACATGAAGTTCACCCCTTCCTCCCGGGCGTTCTGCACCTCGCGACGGGAACCGGGCATGTTGGCCTCGTCCCGGCGATAGGCACAGACCACGTGCTCGGCGCCCTGGCGGATGGAGGTCCGCACACAGTCCATGGCGGTGTCGCCGCCGCCCAGCACCACCACCCGCTTGCCGCTCATGTCGATGTAGTCGGCCGCCTGCTTCTCGAAGCCCAGCAGCCGGTTGGCGTTGGAGATCAGGAAGGGCAGGGCGTCGTACACGCCATTGGCGTCTTCGTTGGACAGGCCACCGCGCAGGTACTTGTAGGTGCCCACGGCGAGGAAGACGGCGTCGTAGTCGTCCAGCAGGGTCTGGAAGCCGATATCCTTGCCGACTTCGGTTTCCAGGCGGAATTCCACGCCCATCTCGGTGAAGATCTCCCGGCGCCGGCTCATGACCGACTTCTCCAGCTTGAAGGCGGGGATACCGAAGGTCAGCAGGCCGCCGATTTCCGGATAGCGGTCGAACACCACGGGGGTGACGCCGTTGCGCACCAGGATGTCGGCACAGGCCAGGCCGGCGGGGCCGGCACCGATGATGGCGACCTTGCGATCGGTCTTGACCACCTTGGACATGTCAGGGCGCCAGCCCATCTCGAACGCCTTGTCGGTGATGTACTTTTCGATGTTGCCGATGGTCACGGCACCGAACTGATCGTTGAGGGTACAGGAGCCTTCGCACAACCTGTCCTGGGGGCAGACCCGGCCGCACACCTCGGGCAGGCTGTTGGTCTGGTGACACAGGTCCGCCGCCTCGAAGATGCGTCCCTCGTTGGCCAGTTTCAGCCAGTTGGGGATGTAGTTGTGTACCGGGCACTTCCACTCGCAGTAGGGGTTGCCGCAATCCAGGCAGCGATCGGCCTGCATCTGGGCCTGGCTGTCGGAAAAGGGCTCGTAGATCTCCACGAACTCGATCTTGCGGGTGCCGATGGCCTTCTTGGGCGGATCGACACGTTGTACGTCTATAAACTGAAATACGTTCTGGCTCATCACAATCTTCCTTTACTGCGCATGGACCCGCAGCTCTGCGGTAGAGCGGCTCTGGTGGCCCAGCAGGGATTTCACATCGCTGGATTTCGGCTTGACCAGCTTGAACTTGGGCAGGTAATGGCTGAAGTTGGCCAGTATCTCCTGCGCCCGGTCACTACCGGTTTCCTGCAGATGTTGGGTGATGATGCCGCGCAGGTGCTCCTGATGGATCACCAGCTCGTCCAGTTCCAGCAACTCGACCAGCTCATGGTTGGTCTTGAGGTGGAAGTCATCCTCTTCATCCAGCACATAGGCGAAGCCTCCGGTCATGCCGGCGGCGAAGTTGACGCCGGTGCGACCCAGTACGGTGACGATGCCGCTGGTCATGTATTCACAGCCGTTGTCGCCCAGGCCTTCCACCACGGCGATGGCGCCGGAGTTGCGCACCGCGAAACGTTCGCCGGCTCGGCCGGCCACGTAGAGGTGACCGCCGGTGGCGCCGTACAGGCAGGTGTTGCCCACCAGGGTGGCTTCATGGGACGCGAAGGCCACGCCCACATGGGACTTGATCACCAGCTTGCCGCCGGTCATGCCCTTGCCCACGTAGTCGTTGGCGTCGCCGGTCAGGATCATTTCCAGGCCGCCGGCATTCCACACCCCGAAACTCTGCCCGGCGGTGCCGTCCAGGTGGATGCGGATGGGATCCGCCGCCATGCCCTGGTTGCCGTGACGCTTGGCGATCTCGCCGGACAGGCGGGCGCCCACCGAGCGGTCGGTGTTGCGGATGCTGTAGTAGAAGTCGCCACCACTGCTGGTTTCCACCGCCTTCAGGGCGTCTTCGGTCATCTTCAGGTTGAGCGGACCCTTGTCGAAGCTGGGGTTCGACTCCTGGCAGAACACCGCCAGGCCCGGCTTGGGCTCGGGCTTGGCCAGGATACCGGAGAGATCCAGCTTCTGCTGCTTGGCGGTGATGCCGGGCAGCACCTCGAGCAGGTCGGTGCGGCCGATCAGATCGGTCAGCTTGGCCACGCCCAGTTGCGCCATCAGCTCGCGGGTTTCCTCGGCGATGAACCTGAAGTAGTTTTCCACCATTTCGGGCAGGCCGAGGAAGTGGTCCTTGCGCAGTTTTTCATCCTGGGTGGCCACGCCGGTGGCGCAGTTGTTCAGGTGGCAGATACGCAGGTACTTGCAGCCCAGGGCCACCATGGGGCCGGTACCGAAGCCGAAGCTCTCGGCGCCGAGGATGGCAGCCTTGATGATGTCCAGGCCGGTCTTGAGACCGCCGTCCACCTGCAGCCGTACCTTGTGGCGCAGGCCGTTGGAAACCAGTGCTTGCTGGGTCTCGGCCAGGCCCAGCTCCCAGGGGGAGCCGGCGTACTTGACCGAGGTCAGCGGGCTGGCGCCGGTGCCGCCGTCGTAGCCGGAGATGGTGATCAGATCCGCGTAGGCCTTGGCCACGCCGGTGGCGATGGTGCCCACCCCGGGCTCGGACACCAGCTTGACCGACACCATGCAGCTCGGGTTGATCTGCTTGATGTCGAAGATCAACTGGGCCAGATCCTCGATGGAGTAGATGTCGTGGTGCGGCGGCGGCGAGATCAGAGTCACGCCCGGCACCGCATAACGCAGCTTGGCGATCTCGGCCGTTACCTTGTGGCCGGGCAACTGGCCGCCCTCGCCGGGCTTGGCGCCCTGGGCCACCTTGATCTGGATGACCTCGGCATTCATCAGGTAGTGCGGGGTCACCCCGAAGCGGCCGGAGGCCACCTGCTTGATCTTGGAGTTCTTCAGGCTGTTGAAGCGGCGTGGATCCTCGCCACCCTCGCCGGAGTTGCTTTGGCCGCCCAGGCGGTTCATGGCGATGGCCAGGGCCTCGTGGGCCTCGGGGCCCAGGGCGCCGATGGACATGGCGGCACTGTCGAAGCGCGGGAACAGATCCTGCGCCGGCTCCACCTGATCCAGGCCGATGCCCTGGCCGTTGTCCTTCAGGGTAAAGAGGTCGCGCAGCATGGCCACGGGCCGCTCATTCACCAGCCTGGCGTAGGTCTTGTAGTCGTCGTAGCTGCCGGAACGTACCGCCTGCTGCAGGCTGTTGACCACGTCCGGGTTGTAGCTGTGGTACTCGCCGTCGTGCACGTACTTGAGCAGGCCACCCTGGTTCAGCGGCTTGCGGGCAAGCCAGGCCACCCGGCTCAGGTTGAACAGATCCTGCTGGAAGTCCTCGAAGCTGGCACCCTGCACCCGGCTGGACACGCCCTTGAAGCACAGGTCCACCACGTCCTGGTGCAGGCCGATGGCCTCGAACAGCTGGGAGCAACGGTAAGAGGCCACGGTGCTGATGCCCATCTTGGACATCACCTTGTACAGCCCCTTGTTGATGCTGTTGCGGAAGTTGAGCACGGCTTCGCGCAGGGGCATCTTGAGCACGCCGTCTTCCACCATGCGGCCCAGGGTTTCATAGGCCAGGTAGGGATAGATGGCGGTGGCGCCGAAGCCGAGCAAGACCGCGAACTGGTGCGGATCCCGGGTGCTGGCGGTTTCCACTATGATGTTGGAGTCGCAGCGCAGGTTGTTCTCGACCAGGGTGCGCTGCACCGCGCCCACCGCCATGGCGGCCGGGATCGGCAGCTTGTCCTTACTGATGTGGCGGTCGGTCAGCACCAGCAGCACGGTGCCATCCTGTACCGCGGCCTTGGCCTCGGCACAGAGACGTTCGATGGCTGCCTTGAGACCTTCTTCCGGCGCGAAGTTCAGATCCAGAATATGGTGCTTGTGGTGGGTCTGCTCCAGCTCCAGCAACTGATGGAAGTCGGAATAGAGCAGGATCGGCGACTCGAACTGTACCCGGTGGGCGTGGCCGTGGGTCTCGTTGAACACGTTCTGCTCGCGGCCGATCAGGGTGGCCAGTGACATGACGTGGTTTTCCCGCAACGGATCGATGGGCGGGTTGGTCACCTGGGCAAACATCTGACGGAAGTAGTCATAGACCGAGCGGGCCCGGCTGGACAGCACCGCCATGGGGGCGTCGTCACCCATGGAGCCGACCGCTTCCTGGCCGTTCTCGCCCATCACCCGGATCACCTGATCCAGCTCCTCCATGGAGTAGCCGAACAGCTTCTGGTAGGTGCGCAGGGAAGTCTGGTCCAGTTCGCACTGGCCGGCCTTGTCGTCGGGCAGATCCTCGAAGCGGGTCAGGCGGCGCTTGTGCTTGGTCATCCACTCCTTGTAGGGGTGGCGGGTCTTGAGGTCGTCGTCGATCTCGAAGCTGGTCCAGATCTTGGAGGTATAGGTATCGACCACGAACAGCTCGCCGGGGCCGACCCGGCCTTTCTCCAGCACCTCGTCCGGGGTGTAGTCCCAGATGCCGATTTCGGAGGCCAGGGTAATAAAGCCATCCTTGGTGCGCACGAAGCGGGCCGGGCGCAGGCCGTTGCGATCCAGGGCGCAGGCGGCGAAGCGTCCGTCGGACATGACGATGCCGGCGGGGCCGTCCCAGGGCTCCATGTGCATGGAGTTGAAGTCGTAGAAGGCGCGCAGATCCTCGTCCATGGACGGGTTCTTCTGCCAGGCGGGCGGGATCAGCATGCGCATGGCGCGGAACAGGTCCATGCCGCCGGCCAGGAAGAGTTCCAGCATGTTGTCCAGGCTGGAGGAGTCGGAGCCCTGGGTATTGACGAAAGGAGCGGCGTCGTGCAAGTCCGGCAGCAGCGGTGAGGCGAACTTGTAGGCGCGGGCCTGGGCCCACTGGCGGTTGCCGCCGATGGTATTGATCTCGCCGTTATGGGCCAGAAAGCGGAACGGCTGCGCCAGGGGCCAGCGCGGCTGGGTGTTGGTGGAGAAGCGCTGGTGAAACACGCAGATGGCGGACTGCATGCGGATGTCGGCCAGATCCAGGTAGAAGCGCGGCAGATCCGCGGGCATGCACAGGCCCTTGTAGGTCATCACCAGGTTGGACAGGCTGACCACATAGAAATAGTCGTCGTTGATCCGCTTTTCGATGCGGCGGCGCACGATATAGAGGCGGCGCTCCAGATCCTTGGCGACCCAGCCGGTGGGGGCATTGACGAACACCTGCTCGATACGGGGCAGGGAGGCCTTGGCGATCTCGCCCAGCACGCCGGTATTGACCGGCACTTCGCGCCAGCCGACCAGGCTCAGGGTTTCCCGTTCCAGCTCTTCGTTGACGATCTGCCGGGCCTGTTCGGCCAGCACCGGATCCGGGTTGAGGAACAGCATGCCGACCGCGTACTTGCGGCCCAGGTTCCATCCTTTGTCTTCCGCCACGGCGCGGAAGAAACTATCGGGTTTTTGCATCAACAGGCCGCAACCGTCGCCGGTTTTGCCATCGGCGGCGATACCGCCCCGGTGTTGCATGCGATCCAACGCCGAAATCGCGAGTCGGACAAGCTTATGGCTGGCTTCGCCTTCTGTGTGGGCGATTAGGCCGAAACCACAGTTATCCTTCTCAAGCGCGGGGTCATAAAGAGACATTGCATTCCTCCATTGCTCAAGCCGTTGGGCCGAGCGACTACTTTTGTCAGCACGACATGCTCTGAAGCGTCCGTTGCCATTGGTGGCTAATTTACCAAACTATAGAGATTTTTTTGTGAGGTCAATTAAAGAAACAATGCCCTAAGTGGCTGTTCAACATGACCCGGAGTAGGATATTTCAATGAAAAACCCAGTTGTTTGGTTATAAATCTTACATATATGGTTATTTTCGATACTTTATCTTGGTTATCCGAATGTTGCAGGATAATATAAAATACAACGTTTTTTGTTGTTTTTTTACAACACTTTGCTGGCAAGCTTTGAGCTGGCTCGCAATTTTTACCCCCGCAGCGGCCGCCCCCGGACGAGGGCGGAAAAGAAAATCCTTTTACATCATGTGCTTATAAATTCATTTTTAATGCATAATATTTCTTTTTTTAGTCGTTGGCAACCTGAAATGGCGTCCCTGACATAAAGTTACCTGTTGGCCGACAACGACGATCCCCGTTCAGGGCCCGGATGGGCTTCGTTTGTCCCATACCCGGCATGACAGCCCGCCCCTAAGCCGGTATCCTGCCTCCTTGCCGTTGTTGACAGGACAAGAGTCGATGAAACCCATAAAGACCTGGGCCCAATATTACGTTGATCTGATGACCAAGCTGGGCATAGTGCGTTTCAGCATGCTGCTGGCGGCTTGCATCATCCTGCTGGCCATCTTTATCCAGGTGGGGGTGACCCTGTTCCTGCGCGGCTCGGTCGAATCCATCGACCTGGTGCGCTCCATCTTCTTCGGCCTGCTGGTGACTCCCTGGGCGGTGTACTTCCTGTCGGTGGTGGTGGATCAGCTGGAGGACTCGCGCCAGCGGCTCAGCCGGCTGGTGCAGCGGCTGCAGCAGATGCGGGAGCGGGATCTGGAGCTCAACGGCGAATTGCAGGAAAAGATACAGCTGCTCAACCGCCAGATAGAGGAAACCCACAGGGCGGAGGCGGCCCGTCAGCAGGCCATCGAGGATCTGGAGGCCGAAGTCTACCAGCGGGAAAAGGCGCAGATGGAATCCCAGGAGCGTTCCGCCCTGCTGCGCTCCTTTATCGATACCTCGCCGGATCTGGTGTACTACCGCAACGAGCTGGAGGAGTTTTCCGGCTGCAACAGGGCGATGGAGAACCTGCTCGGCCGGCAGGAGAAGGAGCTGATCGGACTGACCCCCCATGACGTCTACCCGGAAGACGTGGCGGAAAAGGTGGTGGAAACCGACAAGGAGGTGTTCGCCCGCAACGAGAGCCAGACCTACGAGCAATGGCTGCAGTACCCGGACGGCCGCCGGGCCTGTTTCGAGCTGCGCAAGGTGCCCTTTTTCGATCGCAACGGCAAGCGGCTGGGCCTGCTCGGCTTCGGCCGCGACATCACCGAGCGCAAGCGCTACCAGGAGGAGCTGGAAAAGGCCAGCCGCGACAAGACCACCTTTATCTCCACCATCAGCCATGAACTGCGCACCCCGCTCAACGGCATAGTGGGCCTGAGCCGGATCCTGCTGGCTACCGAACTCAGTCCCGAGCAGCGCCAGCACCTCAAGACCATCCATTTCAGCGCCGTCACCCTGGGCAATATCTTCAACGACATCATCGATCTGGACAAGCTGGATCGCAGCCGGCTGGAGCTGGCGCCGGAGCCGATGGACTTTCCCGGTTTCCTCGACGATCTGGAGAGCCTGGCCCGGCTGCAGGCGGAGCAGAAGGGGCTCTACCTGCACTTCGACCGGGACGGCGACATGCCCGAATGGATACTGGCCGACGGCACCCGGCTGCGCCAGGTGTTGTGGAACCTGGTGGGCAACGCGGTCAAGTTCACCGACGACGGCGGCGTCACCATCCGCTGCATGGCTGACGAACTGGCTCCGGGCCAGGTGACCCTGCGCTTCGATATCGAGGACACCGGCATCGGCATCCCGGCGGAGCTGCAGCAGAAGATCTTCGCCCTCTACTTCCAGATCGAAGGCAAGAAGCACGCCACCGGCACCGGCATCGGCCTGGCGGTGTCCCAGCAGCTGGTGGACGCCATGCACGGCACCATAGAGCTGGACAGCGAGCCGGGGGAGGGCTCCTGCTTCAGCGTCACCATCACAGTGCCCACCGCCCAGGCGCCGGTGGAGGATCCGGCCCTGTCCCGGCTGCCCTGCCTGTCGGTGCTGTTGGTGGAGGATGTCGAGCTCAACATCACGGTCGCCTGCGCCCTGCTGGAAAAGCTGGGGCACAGGGTCACGGTGGCCCGGGACGGGGCCGAAGCCTTTGCCTTGCTGGCCGGACAGGCCTTCGACCTGGTGTTCCTCGACATCCAGTTGCCGGACATGACCGGCTTCGATATCGCGGCCCGGCTGCGGGACGAGGCGCGGGAGAACCATCAGTCCTTGCCGCCCCTGGTGGCCTTGACCGCCAACCTGATCAGCGACAAGCAGCAGTACCTGGCCAAGGGCATGGACGACGCCATCAGCAAGCCCTTGTCCTCCAAGGCCATCAAGGGGGTGCTGGCCCGCTTCTTCGCCCATCGGCCCCAGCCGGTGGCGATGGCGGCACCCGCCGCCGGGACGGAGGAGGGCGGAGTGCTGGATCTGGTTTTTCTGGAAGACTACGTGGAAACGGTCGGCGCCCTGACCCTGCTGTCCAGCGTCGAATTGCTGGAGGACATGGCAGGCGGCTATCTGGCGCGGCTCAATCAATTTATGGCGGAAAAGCGGCAGCAGGACATCGTCGATGAAGCCCACAAGATCAAGGGCGCGGCCGGCTCGGTGGGACTGAAGCGGGTGCAGCAGCTGGCCCAGCGCATCCAGAGTCCCGAGCTGCCCGACTGGTGGCAGCAGCTGGATGCCTGGGGCGAGGAACTGAACCGGCTGCTGCCCGCCGATCTGGCGATCTTGCGACACTGGCTGGAGAACAGAGCATGAGTCTTTATCGGGAACTGATCTTGGGCGAACGGTGGCAGGGAGAGGCCGGGGAAACACCGCTGGAGGCGATAGAGGCGGATCGCAGCCGCATAGTGCAGTGCTCGCCGGTGCGCCGGCTGCAGCAGAAGACCCAGGTGTTTCCTCTCGACGTCAAGGCGTCGGTGCGCAGCCGCCTGACCCACTCCCTGGAGGTCAAGGAAACCGGGCGGCAACTGGCGCTGCGGGTGCTGCCCGGGATTGAGCAGGAGGTGGACAAGGAAGCCTTTATCAGCCTGGTGGAGATGGCCTGCCTGCTGCACGACGTGGGCAATCCGCCCTTCGGCCATTTCGGCGAGGTGGTGATCGTCGATTGGCTCGGCTCACGCCTGCCGGCGCTGTTCCGCCAGGCGGTGGGCAAGGGCTCCCGCCAGTGGCCCATGCTGATGGCGGATCTGCGCCAGTTCGAGGGCAATGCCCAGAGCCTGCGGCTGCTGCACAGCCTGCAGGGACTGGATCTGACCCTGAGCCAGCTCGCCGCCCTGCAGAAATACGTGCGCGGCGCCTACCAGCGCCGGACCGCTGGGCTCTGGCAGCAAAAGCCGGGACATTTCTTCAGCGAGCGTCCCTTGGTGCAACAGATCCGGATCCGTTTTCCGAGCACCGCCCGGGGCCGTTATCCGCTCACCTACCTGATGGAGGCGGCCGACGACATGGCCTATGGGGTGGCCGATCTGGAAGACGCGGTGGACAGGGGGGTGCTCAGCCTGGCGGAGCTGGAGCAGGCACTGCTGAGCGAGGGCAACGACTACCTCAAATCCCGCTGGCAAGAGGCCGTGGTGGATGAACCCGGCTTTTTCAGCCGCTTCCGCCAGGGCATCAACCGGGATCTGCTGACCCTGGTGAGCGACCAGTACCTGCGGCACCACCAGGCCATCCTCGACGGGATACATGATGCTCCCCTGCTGGCGGTGGAGGAAGCTCCGGCCCAGGCGCTGCAATGGCTGAAGGAGTTCGCCCACCGACGGGTGTTCAAGCGACGGGAGGTGGAGGCGTTGGAGTTGTCCGGCTTTGCCGCCCTCAAGGGGGTGCTGGAGGCCTTCGCCCCCCTGCTGGCGCTGCCGGCGGCGGAGTTCACCACACTGGACAGCCGTCAGGACGCCAACGGCCTGGTATTGCGCCGGCTTTATCATCGGCTGCCGCCCCGCCATCTGGCTGCCTACCGGCGGGACAGCAGGGGGGCGGCCTACTTCGAAAAGGAACTCGAACGGGAGTGGTACTTCCGGGTCCGGCTGTTGCTGGATTTCGTCAGTGGCATGACCGACACTTATGTCCTGGAGGAATACCGCCTGCTGTGCGGCTTCCAGGGCTGAGCCGTCCACCGGTACCATGGAGCCGGTGACTGCCGCTGCCCGCACCCTGGGGGCGGCATGGCAGTCGAGGTGGCGGCTCAGGCATGTCGTGGGGGTATCCGAGGGAACCTGAACATGCGCTACCTGATATTGAGTTGTTCACTGTTTCTGAGTGCTCTGGTGCAGGCTTCCGGCCCCGTGATGGTGATGCATCGGGTGGCCTCCGGCGAAAGCTGGCAGTCCCTGGCCGGCCGCTATCAGGTGAGTGAGCGAACACTGCGGATGGAGTTCAACCGGGAGCGCTTCCTGACGCCCCTGGCCGCCGGCGACTGGATTTGGGTGCCGGACAGGCCACCCTTGCCGAGCCGCATCGAGGCTCCCGCTTCCGAGCCCTTTTCCCCGAATCCGCAACCCCTTCCGGTGGCGACGACCGAGCTGCCGCAGTTGGGGCCGCCGGATCCCGCTGCCGCGCCCAAGAGCGACCAGCTGTTGCTGGCCATCGCCAGCGCCGCCAAGGCTGCCGCTACCGATGAGCTGGACAAGTTCGTGGAACAACAGAGCCATCACCTCGCCGACGACACCCTGTCCTTCGGGACCCGCCAACTGACCGCCTTGCCCTGGCTGAATCCCGAGGACTGGGAATGGGATTACCAGTTGCCCCTGTTCAATAAGGAGCCTCGCCTGAACAGCCGCATGGCCCTGCCACTGGCGTCACAACTGCACAGTGAGCTGGGCGTGGACTATCGGGAAGAACGGCTGACCTATCAATTGGGAGTGCACTATCGCCGCGGTCTGACCGCAGAGGTGGCGGGGCATCTGGAGCCGGTTATCGATTACCAGGAACAGTCCGCCCACCGGCGGGCAGGCTTGTTGTTGTTTCTGAGCCACCCCGACTGGGCTCTGGGAGGCGTCCAGTATCGCCCCCTGTCCGGCTGGCGGGAAGACGATGGCGGGGGGGGAGCGACCGGCGGCGGGACGACAGTGGTTTGCGGAAGGTCGGCTTGGATTCCTGCCCGGGCTCAGCCTGTCTGGTCAGCAATACCAGTGGCAGGGGCGGCGGCTCAGTCTGTTTGGCAGCGGCGACAGGCACAAGGCGGCAACATCCCGTCAATGGTCGCTCAACTATACGCCCTGGCGCATCTTCCGCCTGCAAAGCGCCCTGCTCAGCAACAGTAAGGACAAGTTTGAAACCAGGATAAGGCTGGGCATAGAGTTGCCCTTGTTGATGGCGCCGGGTCAGTGGTGGCAGAGCCCGGAGCATGGTTTGCGCTACGATCGCCATCAGCCCCTGCAGTATCACCAGGTGATGGTACTGGAGCACAGATAAGGGACTTGCCGAGGGTTACAGCCGGGTGTAGTCGCTGTTGGCGATACTGGCCGGGGTTTCCTTCTGCAGCAGGGTCAGCAGCAGTATGGCACGGGTATCGCCGTCGGCTTCCTGGTAGATGGCCTCCAGGCCGGCAAAGGGCCCCTGGCTTATCTGCACCGGCTCGCCGCACTTGGGCAGGTCGCTCAGCTTTTCCCGCAGTTCGTCACTGTCCGAGCGACACATCAGTTCATAGACCAGCTCCGAAGGAACCACGCAGGGCAGGGCGCCGAAGCGGACCAGGTTGCGAATGCCGCGGGTGGAGCTGATGGTGGTGGAGCTGGTGAGCTCCAGATCGGCGCGTACGAACAGATAGCCGGGAAACAGGGCTTCGGTGCGGGTGACCCTTTTCCCGCGGACGATTTTCTGGACTTCCACGAAGGGGTAGAAGGCTTCTATTTCCTGGTTGCTCAGGTTCTGCAGCGCCCTGCTTTCTTCCCGGGGCCGGCAATGGGCCAGATACCACTTTTGCATAGAACACCCTGGCTCATGGTTTAAAGGATCATTATGACAGTACAAATAAAAAAGGCCACGGCTCGCCGTGACCTTGCTGTCTTTGTGAGCGGGGCTTACCAGCCCTTGACCACGCCGCCCTTGAACAGTTCCAGGGCTGCCTGGTACACCTCTTCGCTCTGGTAGGCCTTGACGAAGGTCTGCACCCGCTCGTCGTTTTGGTTGTCTTCCCGGGCCACGATCAGGTTGACGTAGGGGGAGTCCTTGTCTTCCACGAACAGGCCGTCGCGGGTCGGCAACAGGTCGATCTGGGAAGCATAGGTGGTGTTGATCACCGCGAAGGCCACGTCATCCAGGGAACGCGGCAGCTGGGGCGCCTCCAGCTCGATGATCTGCAGGTTTTTCGGGTTGGCGGTGATGTTGAGCGGCGTGGCCTCCAGGCCGACGGCATCGTCCACTTCGATCAGCTCCTGTTGTTCCAGCAGCAGCAGGCTACGGCCCAGGTTGGTGGGATCGTTGGGTACGGCCACCTTGGCACCGTCGGCCAGCTCATCCAGGGACTGGATGGACTTGGAGTAGCCGGCGATGGGGTAAACGAAGGTATTGGCCACCGGTACCAGCTTGTAGCCGCGGTCGGCGATCTGCTTGTCCAGGTAGGGCTTGTGCTGGAAGGCATTGATGTCCAGGCTGCCGTCGTTCAGGGCCACGTTGGGGGTGACATAGTCGCTGAAGGACACCAGCTCCACCTCCAGGCCGTATTGCTCCCTGGCGACCTTGGCCGCCACTTCCGCCACCTGTTCCTCGGCACCGGCGATCACGCCCAGGCGCAGGGGCTTGGCCGGTGCGGCTTCCTGGGTGCTGTCCTGGGCCTGTTCACCGCAGCCGGCGAGGGCCAGGGCGGAAGCGAGCATGCTGACGGTGGCAAGCGATTTGAAACCTGACTTCATGGAAAGACTCCTTTAGATAAATCAACGATGATCCACATAAGCCACCAGGCGTTCGCCGGCGCTTTGAATGATTTGTACCAGTACTACCAGCATCACCACGGTGATCAGCATGATCTGGGGATCGAAGCGCTGATAACCGTAGCGAATACCCACATCCCCCAGGCCGCCGCCACCGATGGCGCCGGCCATGGCCGAATAGTTCACCAGGGTCACCAGGGTGATGATGATGCCGTTGAGCATGCCGGGCAGGGCCTCGGGCAGCAATACCTTGCAGATGATCTGCAGCCGGCTGGCGCCCATGGCCTGGGCCGCTTCCACCAGGCCGGCGGGGATTTCCATCAGGGCGCCTTCCATCAGCCGGGCCACGAAGGGAATGGCGGCCACGGTCAGCGGCACCACGGCGGCGACGGTGCCGATGCTGGTACCGACCACGAAACGGGTGAAGGGGATGATGGCCACCAGCAGGATGATAAAGGGGATAGAGCGGCCGATGTTGACCACGGTGCCCAGCACCTTGTTGAAGACCCGGTTTTCCCAGATCTGTCCCGGCTTGCTGACGTGCAGGGCGATGCCCAGCGGGATCCCTAAGGCACAGGCGATGGCCCCGGAGCCGAAGGTCATGATCAGGGTTTCCCACAGGGCCGAGAGCAGCAGATTAATCATGGCGTCGGACATAACCGAGTAACTCCACCTGAATTTTGTGATCCTGAAGGTAGGCGAGGGCGGAGCGGGTGTGCTCCGGCTGGCCGTCCAGCTCGGCCAGCATAAAGCCGAACTTGACCCCGCCCGCGTATTCGATGTCGGCGCTGAGGATGGTCACGTCCACCCCCAGCTCCCGGCTGAGGATGGAGATCAGCGGGGTATCCACCGTCTCGCCGGTAAAGCCCAGGCGCACCAGGGGCAGGGCGTCCGCCACCGGCTCGGCCGACAGCCGGCGCCGGTATTCCTCCGGTATTTCCAGGTGGATGGTGGAGGAGATAAAGCGGCGGGCCAGCTCGGTCTTGGCGTTGGCAAAGAACCAGGCCACTTCGCCCTGCTCGATCAGTTCGCCGTTGCTGATGATGGCGACCCGGTCACAGATGCTCTTGACTACCTGCATCTCGTGGGTGATCAGCAGTATGGTCAGGCCCAGCTTCTTGTTGATGTCCTTCAGCAGGGTCAGGATGGATTGGGTGGTCTGGGGATCCAGGGCCGAGGTGGCCTCGTCGCACAGCAGTACCTTGGGCTGTGGCGCCAGGGCGCGGGCGATGGCCACCCGTTGCTTCTGGCCACCGGACAGCTCGCTCGGGTAGGCCTTGGCTCTGTGGGACAGGCCCACCAGCTCCAACAGTTCGTTGACCCTGTGCTTGATGGCGGCCTTGTCCATGCCGGCCAGCTCCAGGGGCAGCGCCACGTTGGCGAACACGGTGCGGGAGGAGAGCAGGTTGAAGTGCTGGAAGATCATGCCGATATTGCGGCGTGCCCTGGGCAGTTCGCCGTTGCCGAGCCGGGTCAGATCCTGGCCGGCGACGATGACGCTGCCCTCGGTGGGACGTTCCAGCAGGTTGACGCAGCGGATCAGGGTGCTCTTGCCGGCACCGGATTCACCGATGACCCCCATGATCTGGCCGGCCGCCACCTCCAGATCCACGTTTTTCACGGCGTGGACGGCGGCGGCACCCTCGCCGTAGCGTTTGCTGATATTGATTAGTTTGATCATCGGAGGATGAGCCCTTCCGGTATGGTTATCCACTGTGATAACAGATGAGTGTAGAGACAAGTCATGCAAGCATCACTAATGGCAGTGGATGCTAGGCCGTCTGGACGTCCAAGTCAATGTAAATTTCCCTGTCGCCGCCCCAGGTGGGCGGGGTGGCATCTGTCTTGCTTCCGCCTTGCTAAAGAAGTTGAGAATGGGATAGGGTATCTCCGAGCCCCGGCTGTATCCTGTTCAGGGACGAATCTAAGGGAGATTATGGGCCAGTATTTTCTGCGTCGGTTGCTGCTGCTGATCCCCACCTTTCTGGGCATCACCCTGGTGGTGTTCGCCGTTACCCGTTTCGTGCCCGGTGGTCCGGTGGAACGGATGCTGATGGAAAGCCAGCTGGCGGGCAGCGAGTTCAGCCAGAGCACCAGGGGCAGCCAGGTGCTGTCTTCCGAGCAAATCGATGAACTTAAGGCTTTTTACGGCCTCGACAAGCCCATGCTGGAAGCCTACCGGGACTGGCTGGGCAAGCTGGTGCGGCTGGATCTGGGTGAGTCGACCCGCTATTACCTGCCGGTGTGGGAGCTGATCAAGGAGCGGCTGCCGGTGTCCGCCTTCTTCGGCATCAGCACCTTCCTGCTCAGCTACCTGGTGTCCATCCCCCTCGGCATCCTCAAGGCGCTGCATCACAACAGCCGCTTCGACAGCATCAGCTCCATGCTGATCTATGCCGGCTACGCCCTGCCGGCCTATGTGGTGGGCATCTTTCTGCTCACCGTGTTCGCCTTCCAGCTCGGCTGGTTTCCCATGGGCGGCTTCGTGGGCGACGACTTCCACTACCTGGACGGCTTCTGGCCCAAGGCGCTCAACCTGTTCCACCATGCCCTGCTGCCGCTTATCGCCTACGCCATCGGCGACTTCGCGGTGCTGACCATGACCATGAAGAACAGCCTGATGGAAAACCTGTCCGCCGACTATGTGCGGACCGCCGTGGCCAAGGGGCTGCCCTTTCGCAAGGCGGTGACCCGCCACGCCCTGCGCAACAGCCTGATCCCCATCGCCAGCCATTTCGGCAATGTGATTTCGGTGTTCTTCGCCGGCTCCTTCCTTATCGAGGTGATCTTCAACATCGACGGCCTGGGCCTGCTCGGCTACGAAGCGGTGGTGGAGCGGGACTATCCGGTGGTGATGGGCATACTGGCCATTACCTCGCTGCTGATGCTGGTGGGCAATATACTGTCGGATATCTGTGTGGCGCTGGTGGATCCCCGGGTGCGTTTCGATGGCTAGCTTCTTCTCCGACCTGACCCTGAAAAAACTGCGGCGCTTTCGCAGCATCCGCCGCGGTTATTACGCCTTCTGCCTGTTTATGCTGATGGTGCTGCTGGCGCTGCTGGCCGAGCTGTGGGTCAACAACAGGGCGCTGCTGGTCAAATACGAGGGGCGGCTCTATTTCCCCACCTATGGCGCCGTTATCCCCGGCGACAGCTTCGGCCTCGGCTACCGGTACGAGACCGATTACCGGGAACTGAAGCGACTTTTGGCCGAGCAGCCCGGCAACTGGGTGCTGCTGCCGCCGGTGCCCTGGAGCCCCTATGAACAGGATTACAGCGCGGGCAGCTTTCCGCCCAACGCCCCCAGCCTGGAGAGCCGGCACTTCCTCGGCACCGACAGTTCGGGGCGGGACATACTGGCGCGGCTGGTGTACGGCTTTCGTACCGCCGTGGGCTTCGCCTTTATCGCGCTCACCGCCAGCTACGCCATCGGCGTCATGCTGGGCTGCCTGATGGGCTTTGTCGGCGGCAAGTTCGACCTCTTGTTCCAGCGTTTTATCGAGATCTGGTCCCAGGTGCCCTTCCTCTACGTGATCATGATACTGGTGTCCCTCACCCATCCCAACTTCATGCTGTTCGTGGCCATCAACGTGCTGTTCGGCTGGATGGGCATCACCTGGTACATGCGCACCCTCACCTACAAGGAGAAGGCCAGGGACTATGTGCTGGCGGCCCGGGCCCAGGGCGCGGGCACCTGGCGCATCATAGTGCACCACATACTGCCCAATACCCTGATGATGATAGTGACCCTGGCGCCCTTTACCGTGGTGGCCAATATTTCCTTGTTGACGGCACTCGACTACCTCGGCTTCGGCCTGGCGCCGCCCACCCCCAGCTGGGGCGAGTTGCTGCGCCAGGGGGTCAACAACCTGGACGCACCCTGGATAGTGGCATCTGTGGTGACGGCGGTGTCCCTGGTACTGATCACCGTCTCCTTTATCGGCGAGGCGATTCGTGAAGCTTTCGATCCCAAACATTTTTCCCGATACGAATAGGCAGGGAACGCGATGAAAAAATTGACTTCGATACTGACCTTCTGCTGTCTGGCCTTCGGCCTCTCGGCCGCCGAGCTGCCCGCCGATCTCCAGTGGGAGACCAACGACGCGGATCCCATCTTCGCCTCGCCCGAGGCCAGGCGGGGCGGGGAGTTCAATATGATGATGCTGAGTTTCCCGCTCACCTTCCGCACCGTGGGGCCGGACTCCAATACCGCCTTCCGCTCCTTTATCCTGGAAAACCAGCTCGGGCTTTACGGCCTGCACCCGGATACCGAAAACCCCATACCGGCGCTGGCCACCCACTGGGCCTTCGGCGACGACGACAGGACCATGTACTTCCGGCTCAACCCCGAGGCCCGCTGGTCCGACGGGGTGCCGGTCACCGCCGACGATTTCCTGTTTGCCCTGGAGTTCATGCGTTCCGAGGTGATCCGTGCGCCCTGGTACAACAACTACTACACGGAAGAAATCGTCGACATCACCAAGTACGACGATCACACCATATCGGTGACCGCCGGCAGCCCCAAAAGCCGGCGCGAACTGCTCAATACCGTCGGCCTCACCCCCCAGCCCAGGCATTTCTATGAACTGAGCGAGGACTGGGTGCGTCGCTACAACTGGGAAGTGGTGCCGGTGACCGGCGCCTATGTGATAAGCGACGTGCGGCGGGGCCGATCCATCACCTTCAAGCGGCTGGACGACTGGTGGGGCAACGATCTCCGCTACTACCGGCACCGCTTCAACGTGGACGAGATCCGCCTGAGCGTGGTGCGGGATCTGAATATCGCCTACCGGCATTTTCTGCGGGGTGATGTGGACACCTTCGGCCTGATCCTGCCCGAGTGGTGGCACGACAAGACCGATACCCCCGAGTACCGCAATGGCCTTATCAATCGCATCTGGTTCTACAACGACATCCAGCAGGGGCCCCAGGGGCTGCACCTCAACACCGCCCATCCGCGGCTGCGGGACGTCCGGGTACGGGAGGGGATCGCCCATGCCATCAATATGCAGCGCATGCTGGATACCATACTGCGGGGTGACTACGAGCGCATGCACAGCTTCGGCACCGGCTATGGCGACTTTATCGACGCCGATATCCGGGCCCGGGAATTCGATATCGAGCGGGCGCGGGCCCTGTTTGCCGAGGCCGGCTACGATCGCCAGGGCCCCGGCGGCATACTGATGAACGCGGCCAATGATCGCCTCAGCCTGGCGGTGACCTACACCACCCAGGAGCATACCGCCCGGCTGGCGATATTGCGGGAGGAGGCGCGCAAGGCGGGGCTGGATCTGCAGCTCAACCTGGTGGACGGCGCCACCGGCTTCAAGGCCATGCTGGAGAAGAAGCATGAGGCGGCCTGGCTGGGCTGGGGCGGCGGTGGCCTCTATCCCCAGTACTGGGAATTCTTCCATTCGGTCAACGCCGACAAGCCCCAGACCAACAACCTGTTCAATATCAGCGACGAACAGCTGGACGCCCTGATAGAGGAATACCGGATCACCATGGATCTGGACGCCAAGGCGGCCATTTCCCGCCGGATCCAGCAGCGGGTGCATGAGCTGGCCATCTTTATCCCCGGCTACCAGGTACCCTATACCCGGGAGGCCTACTGGCGCTATGTGAAGTTGCCCGAAGCCAAGGGGACGTCCCAGTCGCCGTCCTTGTTCTGGCCGATGGAGGGCGCGCCCCACAGCACCGGCGGCCTGTTCTGGATCGACCAGGAACTCAAGGCCGAGATCAAGGCGGGCGGCAAGCGCTATGAGCCGGTGCTGGAGGTGGTGGAAACCTGGCGGCGCAAGGAGCCCTGATGACGCCCCTGCTCAAGGTCGACAATCTGGCGGTGAGCTTTACCACCGAAGCCGGCAGTTTCCGGGTGGTGGACGATGTGAGCTTTTCGGTGACGGCGGGTCAAACCCTGGGGCTGGTGGGGGAGTCCGGCTGCGGCAAGAGCGTGACCGCGCTGAGCCTGCTGGGGCTGCTGCCCAAGCCCGCCGGCCGGGTGGTTGGCGGGCGGGCCCTGTTCCAGGGGCAGGATCTGCTGGCGCTGTCGCCCGAGCAGCGCTATCGCATCCGCGGCAACAAGATAGCCATGATCTTCCAGGAGCCGATGACGGCGCTCAATCCGGTGCACAGCGTCGGCCGCCAGCTGATGGAAGTCTACGAACTGCACCGGCCCGAACTTGGCAAGCGGGAGCGCAGGGCCCTGGCGGCGGAGATGCTGCGCCAGGTGGGGATCCCCGAGCCCGAAGCCCGGCTCGGATCCTACCCCCACCAGTTGTCCGGCGGCATGCGCCAGCGGGTGATGATCGCCATGGCCCTGGCCTGCGAGCCTGACCTGTTGATCTGCGACGAGCCCAGCACGGCCCTGGACGTGACCATACAGGCGCAGATCCTGCACCTGATCCGGGAGCTGCAGCAAAAGACCGGCATGGCGGTGATCTTCATCACCCACGACCTGGGTGTCGTGGCCCAGGTGTGCGACCAGGTTTTGGTGATGTACGCCGGGCGCAGCGCCGAGCAGGCCAGGGTGTTCGATATCTTCGAGCGCCCCCTGCATCCCTATACCCAGGGCCTGCTGTCCGCCATCCCCCGGCTGGAGCGGGCCAGCAAGACGATACTGCCGACCATCAAGGGCCAGGTACCCTCCATCGAGGAGCAGGTGGCCGGCTGCCGCTTCGCCAATCGCTGCCCCCATGCCACCGACCGCTGCCGGCGACAGCCGGAGGCGGAACTGGCGGTGGTCGGACACAGCGTCTGGTGCCATCACTGGCGGGAGTGGGGCTGATGAGCGTACTGCTGAAAGTCGAAAACCTGAAACAGCATTTTACCCTGGGCGGCGGCCTGCTGCGCCGGGGCAAGACCCTCTATGCGGTCGATGGGATCAGCTTCGAGCTGGATGCGGGCAAGACCTTGGGGCTGGTGGGCGAGTCCGGCTGCGGCAAGTCGACCCTGGCCCGGGCCGTGCTCAAGCTGCACGACCCCACCGCCGGCCGGATCCTGTTCGATGGGGAAGATATCACCGGCTATTCCAGGGCGCAGATGCGCCCCCTGCGGCGGCAGATGCAGCTGGTGTTCCAGGATCCCCAGGAGTCCCTCAATGCCCGCCACACCATCGGCACCATACTGCAGGAGCCCTTCGTCATCCACGGCCAGGGCTCGGCGGCAGAGCGGCGGCAATGGGCGGCGGAGCTGCTTGAGCGGGTGGGGTTGCCGGCGTCGGCACTGGAGCGCTATCCCCACGAGTTTTCCGGCGGCCAGCGCCAGCGCATCGGTATCGCCCGGGCCATGGCGCTCAAGCCCCGGTTGCTGGTATGCGACGAGGCGGTGTCGGCCCTGGATGTGTCGGTGCAGTCCCAGATCCTCAATCTCTTGCTATCACTGCAACAGGAGCTGGGGCTGGCCATGCTGTTTATCGCCCATGACCTGTCTGTGGTCAAGCATGTCTCGGACCGGATAGCGGTGATGTACCTGGGGCGCATCGTCGAACTGGCGGATGCCGAGACCCTTTATCGCACCCCCTTGCACCCCTATACCCGGGCGTTGCTGGCGGCCATTCCCGAACCGGATCCCCGCAAGCGCAAGGCACCGCTGATGCTGAGCGGCGAGCTGCCGTCGCCGGCCAACCCGCCGTCCGGTTGCCATTTCCGCACCCGCTGCCCCTATGCCGGCGAGCGCTGTGCCCGGGAAGTGCCGGTGCTGGAAGGAGAGGGCCATCAGGTGGCCTGCCATTTCTACCGGGAGATAGCCAGCGGGCAACGCCGGCCTGACAAGGGCCAGGGCTGTGATACTATGCAGGCAGTTAAGGCATCTTGAAGGCAGGAATACCCAGTGGCTAAGGCAGCAATTTTTCTCGATCGGGACGGCGTCATCAACCAGGACACCGGCTATGTTTCCCATTCCGATGATTTCGTCTTTATCAACGGCGTTATCGATGCCCTCAAGCAGCTCAAAGACAAGGGCTACCTGCTGGTGGTGGTGACCAACCAGTCGGGGATCGCCCGAGGGCTCTTTACCGAAGACGATTTTATGCGCCTGACCGAATGGATGGACTGGTCGCTGGCGGACCGGGGCGTGGATCTGGATGGCATCTATTTCTGTCCCCATCACCCCACCGAGGGAAGCGGTCCCGATACCATGGTGTGCGACTGCCGCAAGCCGGCCCCGGGCATGTTCCTGGATGCGGCCAGGGAACTGAACATCGACATGACCGCCTCTTACATGGTGGGCGACAAGGTGTCGGACCTGAAGGCCGCCGAGGCGGCGGGGGTGGGGCACAGGATACTGGTGCGCACCGGCAAGGCGATCACCGCCGAGGGTGAAGCCATGGCCGAGGCGGTCTATCCCTCTTTGGTGGAATTTGCGCAAGAAGCCCCCAAACTGGCGTGAATCATAGCGTTTCGCTCGTTAACTGAGCGGTCGGCTGTTTTCTTTAAAAAAAGCCCTTGCGCAAAAAGCGCGGCTCCCTATAATGCGCCCTCACTGACACGGCGGAACACGCCGGTGGTCACAAGCGGTAAAAACTTCGGTTTTGAGGCTTGACGAATCAAACGGACGGCGTAGAATACGCAGCCCTGACCCGCTAACGGTCAACGCTCTTTAACAACTTATCAAGCAAACTGTGTGGGCACTCGCAGTGGTTGGGAAACAAAAAGATATTGTTTTTCAATGATTGTCGGAGTGCACAAACACTTCAGTAATTCATTGAGCATCAAACTTAAATTGAAGAGTTTGATCATGGCTCAGATTGAACGCTGGCGGCAGGCCTAACACATGCAAGTC
>NZ_NMUO01000061.1 GCF_002237365.1 Zobellella denitrificans | reverse complement strand
CCAGGACCAGCGCCGGGCGCTGCTGGCGGCCCACAACGCCGCCCCCACCTCGGCGCGCGCCACCGAACAGGCCGAACGCTGGGCCGGGGTACTGGCCCGGCGCTGCACCCTGGAGCACAGCCAGGGCTCGGGCTTTGGCGAAAACCTCTTCTTGGGCACCCTGGGGTTCTATGACGAGCTGGACGGGGTCAGGGCCTGGGAGGAAGAAAAACGCGACTACCGGGGCCAGCCCCTGACCCGGGCGCTGGCGCCGGTGGTGGGCCACTACACCCAGATGGTCTGGCCTTCCACCCGGGAGCTGGGCTGCGCCACATCCAGCTGCGGCAACAACCTGATACTGGTGTGCAACTACTACCCGCCCGGCAACTACCTGGGAGAAAGGGCCTACTGATGGCTCAACCCTCTTCTGCAGGCTCCGCCTCCCGCGCCAGCAGTTGCCGCTTGCGGGCGATGCCCCAGCGGTAGCCGGACAAGCCGCCGTCGGTGCGCACCACCCGGTGGCAGGGAATGGCCACCGCCAGGGCATTGGCGGCGCAGGCCCCGGCCACGGCCCGCACCGCCCGCGGCTGGCCGATGCGCCGGGCCAGCTCGGCGTAGCTGATGGTCGCCCCCGCCGGTATCTGCCGCAGGGCCTGCCAGACCTTCTGCTGAAAGACGGTGCCGCGGATATCGAGCGGCAGATCCTGCCCCTGACGGGGACATTCCACCAGGCCCACCACCCGGGCCACCCACTGCTCGAACCCCGTCTCGCCACCGATCAGCCGGGCGGCGGGAAAACGCTCCTGCAACTCCCGCAGCAGGGCCTCGGCATCGTCCCCCAGCAGGATGGCGCAGATGCCCTTGTCGCTCATGGCCACCAGTATGGCCCCCAGGCTGCACTGGCCGACGGCGAAGCGGATCTCGGTACCGGCCCCGCCGGCGCGGTAGCGCCCGGGGGGCATGCCCAGCAGCTGGTCGGCTTCTTCGTAGAAACGGCTGCCGGCGCCGTAGCCGGCCTCGAAGATGGCCTCGGTCACGCTCCGCTCCCGCGCCAGCGCCCGCCGCACCCGCTCCGCCCGGCAGGCCTGGGCATAGGCCCTGGGGCTGAGCCCGGTACCGGCCTTGAACAAGCGCTGCAGATGCCCGGGGCTGAGCCCCACCCTGGCCGACAGTTCGGCCAGGGTGGGGCTATGGTCCGCCTGCTCGATATGGCGGCACAGGGCCGTGATCAGCGCCTGCCGGCCGCCCGGGTCGGCCTGCTCTGGGCGGCAACGCCGGCAGGGCCGGAACCCCGCCGCCTCGGCCGCCATGGCCGAGTCATAGAAACGGATGTGCTCGGGCCGGGCCCGGCGCGACGGGCAGGAGGGACGGCAGTAGACGCCGGTGGTGATCACTCCGTAGCAGAAACGGCCGTCGGCGGCCGGATCCCGGGCCTCTACCTGGGCCCAGCGGGGATCCTGGATGATGTGTGCGGCGTTTTCGGCATGGCGGCGGCTCATGGGCGGGTCCTCGGTGCGGGATAATGGCCTTACTGTAGCTCCGTCGACGCCGCCCGGCACCCCGATTCTTGCGCTGGAATCCGCCCGCCGGGCGTGGAGGAAAGAGGCGGCATGGCGGGGCCCCGCCATGCCGGTGTGGGTATTACTTCTTGTCCTTGGTCTCGATCTGGTTGCCGATCACCCCGCCCACCACGGCGCCGCCAATGGTACCTGTGGTGCTGCCGCCGGTCAGCACGGAGCCGGCCACGCCACCGACGCCGGCGCCGATGGCGGTGTTGCGTTCCCGTTCGGACATGCTGGCGCAGGCCGACAGGCCCAGCAGCAGGACGGCGGCGAGGGCGCCGCCCGTCAGTTTCGTCTTGATGGTCATGGTCATTACCTCGGCTCTGTCTGTTCGCCCCGCCGGCACCCGGGTACCGGCCCCTTATCCTGATTGTATCCGCCGGAGACCCGGACGCCCAGCCGCCGGTCGCGCCCTGCGCAGACTGCTGTCGCTCAGGCGCTCATCTCGCCGCGCAGGGGCCGGCGCATCAGCTCGCGCACCCGCCCGGGATCGGTTTCCATCGCCAGCAGGTAGTGCAGCTTGGCGAAGGCCGCCTCCAGGGTCAGGTCGCCGCCGGGGATCACGCCGATACGGTTTAGACTGTTGCCGGTGGCATAGGTGCCCTGATCCACCTTGCCGTAGAGGCAGTGGGTGCGGTTGACGATGACCTGCCCCCGTTCCACCGCCGCTGCCAGCACCTGCATCAGTTCGGTGTTGGCGTCGGGCGGATTGCCCACCCCGAAGCTCAGCATGACGGCGCCGCGTACCCGCTCGTCGTCGAGCAGGGCACGGGCGGCCCGGGCGCTGATGCCCGGGTAGAGGCTGAGCACCGTCACCGCCTCGGGGTCGAACTCGGGAATGCGGAAGCACAGCGGCGTCGGCGGCAGCAGCAGGCCCGCCTCCGGCTCCAGGCGGATGCCGGCCACCCCCAGGGGGGGATGGTTGGGCGAGGCGAAGGCGTCCAGCTCGGTGGCCTTGAGCTTGGTGGTGCGGTTGCCCCGCAGCAGCCGGCCGTTGAAATAGATGCACACCTCGGCCAGCCCCGGCCGCTGGCACAGGTGCAAGCCGTTGATGACGTTGTCCAGGCCGTCGCTGCGTCGCTCGGACAGGGGGATCTGGGAGCCGGTGAAGATCACCGGCTTGTCCTGCCCCGGCAGCATAAAGGACAGCGCCGCCGCGCTGTAGGCCATGGTGTCGGTGCCGTGCAGCACCAGGAAGCCGTCGTAGTCCTGCCAGTGGATCACCAGCAGGCCGGCGATCTGGGCCCAGTGGGCCGGGGTCAGGTTGGCGCTGTCGATCAACTGGTGCAGCTCGATCACGTCGAACTCGGGCAGTTCCGGCTCGCCGCTGTCCGCCAGCCGCCGGCGCAGCAGCCGGGCGAACTCCGGATCCGGCTTGTGTCCCTCGCTGGAGGCCCGGCAGCCGATGGTGCCGCCGGTATGCAGTATCAGTACCCGTCCCATCTCAGGCCTCCACCGGCGCCACCATGGCCGCCGGGCTCAGGATGGCGGCCAGTTGCGCCTCGCTCAAGAGCCCTTCCTTCTGCACCAGCTCGGCCACCCCGGCCCCGCTCAGCAGCGCCTGGCCGGCGATACGGCTGGCGTTGTCGTAGCCGATATGGGGTACCAGGGCGGTGACGATGCCGATGCTGTTCGCCACATGGCTGGCGCACTGGGCTTCGTTGGCCTCGATGCCGCGCACGCAGCGCTCGTCCAGCATGCGGATGGCCTCGCCCAGCATGCGGCAGCTGTTGAGCAGGTTGTAGATGATCAGCGGCTCCATGGCGTTGAGCTGCAGCTGGCCGGCCTCGGCCGCCAGGGTCACCGCCAGGTCGGCGCCCATCACCTGGAAGGCGGTCTGGTTCATGGCCTCGGGGATCACCGGGTTGACCTTGCCGGGCATGATGGAGGAGCCGGGCTGCATGGCCGGCAGGCTGATCTCGCCCAGGCCGGTGCGCGGGCCGCTGGACAGCAGGCGCAGGTCGTTGCTGAGCTTGGACAGCTTCACCGCCAGCCGCTTGAGCACGCTGGAGAAGGTGACGAAGGCGCCCATGTCGGAGGTGGCTTCCACCAGGTTGCCGGCCAGGCTCACCGGCAGCTCGGCGATGTCGGCCAGCTCGTTCACCGCCAGCCGGGCGTAGCGCGGATGGGCGTTGATGCCGGTGCCGATGGCGGTGCCGCCCAGGTTGACCTCGCACAGCAGGCGGCAGGCGTCGTCGATGCGCGCCTCTTCCTCGCCCAGGTTGACGGCGAAGGCCTCGAACTCCTGCCCCAGGGTCATGGGCACGGCGTCCTGCAGCTGGGTGCGGCCCATCTTGAGGATATGGGCGAACTCACGGCCCTTGTCGGCCAGGCTGTGCTGCAGGCCGGCAATGGCTTCCTTCAGCGGCTGGGCGGCGAACACGATGGCCAGGCGGGCGGCGGTGGGATAGGCGTCGTTGGTGGACTGGGAGCGGTTGACGTCGTTGTTGGGGTGCAGCTCCTTGTACCGGCCGCGCTCGTGCCCCAGCTTGCTCAGGGCCAGGTTGGCGATCACCTCGTTGGCGTTCATGTTGGTGGAGGTGCCGGCCCCGCCCTGGATCAGATCCACGATAAACTGGTCGTGCAGCTCGCCACGGATGATGTCGGCACAGGCGGCCTCGATGGCCTCGGCCTTGTGGCCGGGCAGCAGGCCGAGCTGGTGGTTGGCGCGGGCGGCGGCGGCCTTGACCATGGCCAGGGCCCGGATCAGTTCGGGGAAGTGGCTGATGGGCACACCGGTGATGTTGAAGTTCTGCTTGGCGCGCTGGGTCTGGATACCGTACCAGGCCTCGGCCGGCACCTGTTGTTCGCCCAGAAGATCGTATTCGGTACGTGTTTGCATTTGGCTTCTCCCACCGGCTTGCACTGTTGTTTGACGAGTCAGACGACCGGGATCCCGAACAGGCAACGGAAGGATACAGCTAAGCCGACCGTCACATGCCATGGATGGCATGTGCGAGCGTACAGGGATGTATTCACAGCGTGTCGGCGTGCTGTGCCTTCCGGTGCCTGAGCGCGTTCGCACAGGTTCATCTGTTGGCGTTATTACAGCAACAAGGGGGGCTGACGGGGAATTTGGCGCCCTGTAGCAAAGTGGCGCTGTCTGGCGCACTGGCTGCATCAATCAGATACAGGCGCACTCTGTTGCAGGAAACCGACTTTGGGTACACTGGGCGCAGTTTTCCCGGAGTCCCTATGCATCACGATTTCGCCAAGAACCTGCGCCTGCTGTGCAGCTACTACAAGTCGGTGGCCGAGGTGTGCCGCAAGCTCAAGGTCAACCGGCCCCAGTTCAATCGCTACCTGAGCGGGCGCTACAAGCCCTCGGCCCACAGCCTGCGCCGGTTGTGCGACTTCTTCGGGGTGGAGGAACACGAGATCCTGATGCCCCACAGCCAGTTCGAGCTGCTGATCCAGGTGCGGCCCCGGCCGCGGGAAGAGGCGGAGGAACATCCGGAATACCGCCACCTGGATCTGCTGCAGGCCAACTCCCAGGGGCTCGACAAGTACCTGGGCTACTACTTCGAATACCACTATTCCATGGCCTTTCCGGGCAAGATACTGCGCAACCTGGTGTGCCTGGAGAAGCGGGACGGCCGCGTCTACTACCAGCGCACCGAGCGGCTGCAGCAAAGCCCCGGCGAGCGGGTCTACCACAGCAAATATCTGGGCATGGCCCACCTGCTGGCGGATCGCATCTTCCTGGTGGACTACGAGTCGCTGACCTGCAACCAGCTGACCCAGACCATTCTCATCCCTACCTTCAAGAGCCGGGTGGGCCGGCTCAGCGGCCTGCGCCTGGGGGCCTCGGCCAGCGGCGAGCGCATTCCCAGCTGCACCCGGGTGGTGTTCGAATACCTGGGCCACCGGGTGGACATCCGCCGCACCCTCAGGCTGTGCAGTACCTTCGAGGCGGACGGCGGCCAGATCTCGCCGGCCGTGCTTGCCGCCATCCGCAACGAGATGGCGCCGGGAGAACATCACTTCCGTGCCCGCCACTGTTTCTGATGTCAGGCCACCTGCCCCAGCCACAGCAGCCGTACCACGGCCACGTTGGCCAGGCTGACCAGGAACAGGAAGGCCACGTAGATCATCACCAGGTAGCGGAAATAGTGATGGGGGCTGTGGCGGATCAGGCCAGTCTCCTCCTGGTGCCGGCGGTGGGCGGCGGCGATCCTGGCGAACAGCCCCAGTTCGAAGTGCATCAGGAACAGGGTGATCAGGGATAATACCGTGCCCAGCAGGGGGGCGATCAGGATCCAGCCCTGCAGCACCCGGGTGATGTCGGGCTTGAGGTAGGGCACGGCCCCCAGCAGCACCACGGCGATGGTGATCTGGAACAGCTTCTTCCAGATATGATCGTGGCGGTATTTGTATTCGTCCCACAGCAGGGCGTGCGCGTCTTCGCTTTGCTCCACTCTCGTGCTCTCCGGCTTGTTGCATGACGCCACTATAGCACGGGCGCCAGCCCCAGCTCAGCGTTCGACGGGCGCGCCACATCGCCCCGGCTGTAGTCGCACACCCCTTCGGGGAACACCTTTTCCAGCATGGCCAGGTGGGGGCGCATGTCGAGCCCGCCATAAAAGCCCCGGATGAGCGCCTCGCTCACCGGCACCAGGGCGCACTTGAACAGCTCGCCGGTCAGGGGCGCGCCCGCCACGTTGCGCGGCGATCGGTAGGGGGGGTAATGGGCCAGGCAGGCGCCGGTGCTCGCATCCCCCCGCCAGGCGCCGTTCCACACATGCTCGCCCTCGGCGATCAGCTCGCCGGTGTCGGTCCAGCAGGCATCCCGGGCCGAGGCCGGCCTTTGCCCCGTGGTCAGCCATTCATCCAGTACCTCGAAGGCCTTGTCGCTGGGGTTGTAGGGCTTGCCGCTCTGCCAGATCACCAGATTGTCGGTGTTGCCCCGGGCCGCCCTGATCCGCAACCAGGACGACAGGGTGGCGTAGGAATGGTGCATGTCGAGCTCGTTGTCCAGATAGTGGCGCAGGTCGATCACCGGTATGTCGATATCGCCCAGGAACACATGGCCGGAACGGTAGGCGGCGGCGATGGCGGCCAGGTGCCCCCGGCTACGGGGCGCCGTCTTGACCAGATCCACCTGGTTGCGCGCGAAGACCCGCAGCGGCACCGGGCTGCCCGGGGTCTTCTGCATGTTGTGATCGCTCCAGATGGATACGTCCGCCAGGCTGTCATCCCCGGTCAGCACCCAGAGTTTTTCCTGGGCCATGTCTTTCGGCGCCTTCCAGCTGCCGATATTGGCGTTCAGGTGGAAGAACTCGGCCGGGCTGATCTGCCCCCGCACCAGGGCATCCAGGCCATACTGGACGCCGGTGTTGTCGTGGGTACGGTGGGCATAGCCGTCCTCCCCCACCCCGTAGACATGGGCCAGATCGTGCCAGTGGCTGAAACGTTCCTGCCTGGCCACCGCCGGCGCGTAATGATGGGCCCGGTGGGAATAGTGGGGGTTGTTGGTCAGGGGGGCCAGCCCGCGCCAGCTCTTGGAGCACTCGGTCGCCCCCGGCGGCAGGCCGGGCAGGCGCAGGCCGAGGCCGGCCATCCGCGCCCAGCGGTAGTATTTCTTGAACTCGTGCTCCACCTCGCTGCTGGCCGCCACGCCCATCACCAGGCCCCGGTTTTCCTGCACCTGCCAGCGCTGGTTGTCCCGGGCGGTCACGTCGAAATAGTACTCCAGCAGCTCGCAGTCCAGGGCCCAGATGCTCTGGGTGATCATGTCCGGGTAGCTGTACTGGGGAATGAGGGCGTCGAGCAGGCCGGGCTTGTTCTGGGCGATCAGGTACTGCTGCACCGCCCCGCCCGAGCCGCCGATGCCCACCGTATAGTCGGGCCTGCCGTAACGTGCCTCGAACTGGGCCTTGACCAGCTCGGCGGTGTTGGCCGCCAGCCACATGTTGTAGTGGTTGCTGGTGACGTTGCCGCTGGAGCCGGCCAGGGCGTAGCCCTGGGCCAGCTGGGTGACGAGCCGGCCGCCGATGCTGCCCAGGCTCATGCGCCCCTGGCGCTTGCCGATGCCCACCCCGCCCTTGAAGTGATAGATGAGCTTTTTATTCCAGTAGGGACTGTGCGTGTCGGTGACCGGCGCCTCGGGATCCGCCAGCATGGCGATCACGTAGATGAAGCGGTTGATGGTGCCCCGCTCCACCCGCAACACGAAGGGAATGGATTGGCCCCGCCAGTCCAGCCAGGCCAGATCCTCCGGTATGTCCTCATCGGGCCAAGGCCTGAAGTCGTCCCGTCCCTCCACCTTGTAGTAGTAATCCACCCGGGTCGGCAGCAGGCAGTCCTTGCTGTGCCCGAGCAGGCGTCGCTTGTCCTTGACCCCGTCCAGCTCCTCGAATACCGGCATGCCGATGCCTTCCCGGTTGTCCACCAGCGGCTGGCCCAGGTCCGAATCCTCGGTATTGCAGGCGAAGGGATACTGCAGGGGGCCGAGGGAGGTATCCACCGGCCCCACCTGGCCCGGGAGCACGGGAAAGTCGAAGGCGGACAGATCCAGGGAAACCAGGGAAGCGTGGGGGCCGCCGTAGGGCGCCCGGGGCGCGGCGGGATCGTAGCCGGGTGGCAGGGCCTCCACCACCAGCTCGGGCGGCTCCGGCAACAGGTGCCGGCCCAGCCGGGCCTGGATCTCGCCGCACCCGCTCAGGGCGACGACGAGGGCCAGCGGCACCAACAGGGATAGGGTGCGGGCCTGGTCCATGGCGCTCTCCTTTTTTATCCTGCCTGGCATTAAGGTTAGCCAATGGCGCCGCCGCCTACCCGGCATGGCACGATAAAAATCTCCTTGCACGGCGTTATAAAGCGGCTATGGTGGCGCCATGCCAGCAACAGGAGTTACCGATGGACAATCCCCTTTCCTTGCTCGTCTCCCGCCCCGGACAGGGCCTGCGGCTCAGGCCCCTGGCGCGGCGGGACGATGCCGCCCTGGCGGCCCTGATCCGCGTCGTCTCGGCCGAATACGGCCTCACCGCGGACCGGGGCTTCAGCGTGGCCGATCCCCATCTGGACCGACTCTCGGAGGTCTACGACAAGCCCGGCGCGGGCTACTGGGTGGTGACGGACGAAGCGGGACAGCTGCTGGGCGGCGCCGGACTGGGGCCGGTGGCGGGCCACCCGCGGGTGTGCGAGCTGCAGAAGATGTACCTGGCGGCCCCGGCCCGCGGCCTGGGGCTGGGCAGGCAGTTGGCGCAGCAGGTGCTGGATCAGGCCCGACGGCTGGGCTACCGGTACTGCTACCTGGAAACCACCGCCTGCCTGGAAGAGGCGCTGGCGCTCTACCGGCGCCTGGGGTTCACTCCCTGTGAGCGGCTGGGCGATACCGGCCACCACGACTGCGAACTCACCCTGATGCGCCCCCTCGGCTGATCACTCCTCGAAGTAGGTGCCCCAGCCGTCGTAGTCGATGCCGTATTTCTCGGCAATCGGCAGCAGCTGCGCCACCTGGGCCATGATGGCCTCCTCGGTCAGGGGACCATCCTTGATGGCGTCGAAGCAGAGCAGCACCTGACCCCGCTCCAGGGTCAGCTCTTCGGCGTCGGTCACCTCGAAGCCGGCCTTGAAGCAGTCCACCGCCGCCTTCTCCAGGCGGTTGAAGTCCTGGCCGGAGAAATGATGCTCTATGCTGTATTCCGCATCCGGGTTGCTGCCGTCCTCCAGCAGGGAGGCGATTATCTCGCGGGTTTCTTCCCGCCAGTCTTGCTGTTCACTCATAGAGGGCTCCTGGGCCGTAAAGCATTAGGGAGGACAAAGGGTGAGGCTCCGCCGACCCTCCGCGCCAGGGAGGGCGCGGCGGAGCCCCCAGGGAGGGGGTTACGGCGTGTCGGCGGAGCAGCACGCTTTGGCCAGGTACAAAAGATTTCAAACAGGCTCTTAGGGACGGCGCGCTTCCTTGTCCAGCGCCTCGATGCGCTCGGCGATCAGTTGGCGGCTGTGCTTGAGCAACTCGCGCAGCTGGGCCGGCTCGTACGGCTCGATATCGATGGGCGGCATAATATCGATCAGCACCTCGCCGTTGTCCCAGCGGTTCAGATCCACCTGGCCGAAGTAGCTGGAGCAGGCGATGGGAACTATGGGCACCCGGGCCTGCAGGGCGATATGGAAGGCGCCGGTCTTGAACGGCAGCAGGCCCTTGCCCTGGCTGCGGGTCCCCTCGGGGAACATCCAGATCGACATGCGGTTGTGGCGGATCTTGTCCACCACAGTGCCTATGGTGCCGGCGGCCTTGGCCTTGTTTTCCCGGTTGATCAGCAGGTTGCCGCTCAGCCAGAACAGCTGGCCGAACAGGGGGATCCAGAACAGCGCCTTCTTGCCGATGGCCACGGTACGCGGCATCACCACCCCCGGGTGGACGATGATGTCCCAGTTGCTCTGGTGGTTGGCGATATAGACCGCCGACTCGAGCCCCGCGACGTGTTCCAGTCCGCGGATCCTGATCTTGAGCCCCACCAGGGGACAGGCCTTGTGGAACAGCCGGCCGAGCAGGTAGACGTTGTTGGGGTGACGGGGGCGCAGCAGGCACAACAGGGTGCCCAGTACAAAGACCACTATCATGGCCAGGGCCAGCACTAGCAGCCGCAGCAACTTCAACATGAAGGAACCTCGCGTTAAGAGAGGCAGCAGTATACTGAGGGGACCCGGAGGGAACAAGGCCGGCCGCCCTGGTCGGGGCAGGCCGAGGCGGGCGTACCCACCTCGGCCGGTGCCGCTCAGGACAATCCGGGCTCGCCCCGCTCCAGGCGGAAGCCCTGCACCGCCAGTTGCAACTGCTCGGCCAGCTGGGCCAGTTCGCGGCTGGCGCTGGCGGTCTGATCGGCGCCGGCGGCGGTCTCCCCGCCCATGGCGTGGATATTGGAGATATTGCGGCTGATGTCCTCGGTCACCGCCGCCTGCTCGTCCACGGCGCTGGCAATCTGGGTGTTCATGTCGTGAATGGTCTGCACCGCCCGGCTGATCAGCTCCAGTGCCTGCTCCGCCTCCCGCGCCTGGGCCACCGTCTGCTCGGCCTGGCCGCGGCCATTGATCATCGCGGCCATGGCCTGCTCCGCGTCCGCCTGCAGCCGGGTGATGGTGGCCACTATCTCCTGGGACGACTGCTGGGTCTGGGCCGCCAGGTTGCGCACCTCTTCGGCCACCACCGCGAATCCCCGTCCCTGCTCGCCGGCCCGGGCCGCTTCGATGGCGGCGTTCAGCGCCAGCAGGTTGGTTCTGTCGGCAATCTCCTGGATCACCTGCACCACCGAGCTTATCCGGGTGCTGCTGTCGGACAGGGACTGCACCACCTGGCCGGTGGACGCCACGTCCTCCGCCAGCCGGCTGATGGAGGCCACCGTCTGCTGCACCACCTTTTTGCCCTGCTCCGCCGCTTCGTGAGCGGAACGGGCGGATTCGGCCGCCTGGCCGGTATTGTGGGACACTTCCTGCACGGTGGCGGACATCTGGTTGATGGCGGTGGCCACCTGTTCGGTGTCCTGCTGCTGGCGGCTCAGGTTGCTGCTGGTCTGCAGCGACACCGCCGAGGTTTCCTCCGCCGCCGAGGCCAGGCTGGCGCTGGACTGGTTGATCTGGCCGATCAGTTCACGCAGCTTGTCGGTCATATGGTGCAGCTTGCCATAGACCCCCTGGGTGCCCGAGGCGAAGCGCAGGCTGAGATCGCCCGCGGCGATATGACTGGCCACCCGCTCCATCTCGCCGGGTTCGGCGCCCAGGGGCTGCAGCACGGCGCGCCTCAGGGTCCAGCCCAGGATCAGGCTGAGTACCACCAGCAGCAGCGACATGGCCACCATCACCGTCACCATCAGCCGGTTGCGCGCCTCGGCGACGGCGATCTCCGCGTCCAGCCGGTGCAGCAGCAGGGTGATGAACTGGTTTACCGATTCCAGCATCAAATCCCGTTGCTGATCATAGGCGCTGCTGAACACCTTCAGCCGCGCCTCCTGCTCATGACCGGCCACCATCAGCCGGATCGCCTCATCCTCCAGCCGGGCCATGACCAGGGTGGCCTGGCGGCCCTTTTCCAGCAGCGCCAGCTCCTCGGAGGTCAGCTCCATGCCCAGCAGCATCTGCTCGTTGGAGAGGGTTCGGCCATCGACCCGGGGGCGCTTCCCCTCCGTCATGGCCAGCACATTGTGGTAAGCGGCCAGCTCCCGATCCGAGCCGGTGGCCACATGGTTGCGAATACGCGAGGTCAATTCGGAGGACATCATCCGCAGCAGGTTGGCCGAGTTGAAATAGTCGAATTTCTTCTGCTGGGCCTGCTGAACGCCCTGCTGGGACTGCAGCAGCAGGTAGAGGGCACCGCCCAGCACCAGCGCAAAGGTCAGCACCACCCCGAAAATCAGCCGGATAATGCCCTTGAGGGTCAAATCGCCCGTCATTGTTGTTCTCCCACCCCAGATAGACAAAAAAGTAAACAATATTGGATACATAATATTGCCCGATTATGCTCCAATTGTAACCAAAGTGAAATATACAGATGAGGCCGGCGGGGAGCGGACATGAAAAAGCCGCCCGAAGGCGGCTTCTCTGACGGGCGTGCGGGCTCAGCTCAGCTTGCCGTGGCACTGCTTGTATTTCTTGCCCGAGCCGCAGGGACAGGGATCGTTGCGGCCGGTCTTCTCTCCGTCGCGCACGAAGGGCGCCGCCTCGGCCCCCGCCTGCGGGCTTGCCGCCCTGGCCGGCTGGCCGTCGGCCAGCGGGTTTTCCGCTTCGGCATGGCTGTAGCTCTGGGGCAGACGTTCGGCCGCCTCGCGCCGCTTGGCCTCCGCCGCCTCCACCTCTTCCTGGGTCTGCACCCGCACCCGGCTGAGGATGCTGATCACCTCCCGCTTGAGGTTGTCCAACAACTGGGTGAACAGCTCGTAGGACTCGCGCTTGTATTCCTGTTTGGGGTTCTTCTGGGCGTAGCCGCGCAGGTGGATGCCCTGGCGCAGGTGATCCATGGCCGCCAGGTGCTCCTTCCACAGGGTGTCCAGGGTCTGCAGCATCACCGAGGTTTCGAACTGGCGCAGCACCGGCGCCCCCACCACCGCCTCCTTGTCGGCGTAAGCCTGGGAAGCCGCCGCCAGGATGCGCTCGCGGATCTGCTCGTCGTGCAGTTTTTCGTCCTGCTTCAGCCAGCCGGAAATCGGCAGATCCAGGGCGAAATCTCCCTTCAGCCGCTGCTCCAGCCCGGGCACGTCCCACATTTCCTCCAGCGACTGGGGCGGGATGTACTCGTCGACCACGGCGCTCAGCACGTCGTCGCGGATGACCTCTATGGTCTCCTTGATGTCGCCGGAATCCAGCAATTCGTTGCGCTGCTCGTACACCACCTTGCGCTGGTCGTTGGCCACGTCGTCGAATTCCAGCAGGTTCTTGCGGATATCGAAGTTGCGGGTTTCCACCTTGCGCTGGGCGTTTTCGATGGCCCGGGTCACCCAGGGGTGCTCGATGGCTTCGCCCTCTTCCATGCCCAGCTTCTTCATCATGGTGGTGACCCGCTCGGAGGCGAAAATCCGCATCAGGGCGTCTTCCATCGACAGGTAGAAACGGCTGGAACCCGGATCGCCCTGACGGCCGGCTCGGCCGCGCAGCTGGTTGTCGATACGGCGGGACTCGTGGCGCTCGGTGCCGATGATGTGCAGGCCGCCGGCATTGATCACCGCCTGGTGGCGCCGCTGCCAGTCGGCCTTGATGGCGGCAATCTGCTCGGGAGACGCCTCGCCCAGGGCCTCGATCTCCGCCATCCAGTTACCGCCGAGCACGATGTCGGTGCCCCGGCCCGCCATGTTGGTGGCGATGGTCACGGTGCCGGCCCGGCCGGCCTGGGCGATGATTTCCGCTTCCCTGGCGTGGAACTTGGCGTTGAGCACCTGGTGCTTGATGCCTTCCTGATTGAGGATGCGGGACAGCAGTTCGGAGTTTTCGATGGAAACGGTGCCCACCAGCACCGGCTGGCCCCGCTCCACGCAGTCCTTGATGTCGGCGACGATGGCCTTGTACTTCTCGGCGGCGGTCAGGTAGACCAGATCGCCCATGTCCTTGCGGATCATCGGCTTGTTGGTGGGGATCACCACCGTCTCCAGGCCGTAGATATGCTGGAACTCGAAAGCTTCGGTATCGGCGGTGCCGGTCATGCCCGCCAGCTTCTCGTACAGGCGGAAATAGTTCTGGAAGGTGATGGAGGCCAGGGTCTGGTTCTCGTTCTGGATCTTGACCCCTTCCTTGGCCTCCACCGCCTGGTGCAGGCCCTCGGACCAGCGCCGGCCCGGCATGGTGCGGCCGGTGTGCTCGTCGACGATGATCACCTCGTTGTCCTGCACTATGTAGTCCACGTTGCGCTCGAACAGGGTATGGGCGCGCAGGCCGGCGTTGACGTGGGCCAGCAGCACTATGTTGCCGGCGGAGAACAGGGAGTCCTCCTCCGCCAGCAGGCCCATGCGCTTGAGCTCTTCCTCCACGAAGATCTGGCCGGTTTCAGTGAGCAGGGCTTGCTTGTTCTTCTCGTCCACCGTGTAGTGGCCGTCGCCGGTGTATTCTTCGGTGTCTTCCTTGTCCTGCCTGACCAGTTTGGGGATCAGGGTGTTGATGCGGATATAGAGTTCGGAGCTGTCTTCCGCCGGGCCGGAGATGATCAGCGGGGTACGGGCCTCGTCGATCAATACCGAATCCACCTCGTCCACCAGGGCGTAGTAGAGCGGCCGCTGCACCCGCTGCTGGGGGGTGAAGGCCATGTTGTCGCGCAGGTAGTCGAAGCCGAATTCGTTGTTGGTGCCGTAGGTGATGTCGCAGGCGTAGGCATCGCGTTTTTCCTGGTGGCCCATGCCCGGCAGGTTGCAGCCCACGGTCAGGCCGAGGAACTCGAACAGCGGCCGGTTGGCTTCGGCGTCCCGGCGGGCCAGGTAGTCGTTCACCGTCACCACGTGCACGCCGCGGCCGGTCAGGGCGTTGAGGTAGACCGGCAGGGTCCCGGTCAGGGTCTTGCCCTCGCCGGTTTTCATTTCCGCGATCTGGTTGTGGTGCAGCACCATGCCGCCGATCATCTGCACGTCGAAGTGGCGCATCTCGAACACGCGCCTGGAGGCCTCGCGCACCGTGGCGAAGGCTTCCTGCAGCAACTGTTCCAGGGTCTCCCCCTGCTCCAGACGGGCGCGGAACTCGGCGGTCTTGGCCTGCAGCTCGGCATCGGACAGGGCCTCGAACTTGGGCTCCATGGCATTGATTTCATTGACAACTTTGCGCAACCGTTTGAGGGTTCTGTCGTTACGGCTACCGATTATCTTGGTGAAGAGTTTGGTAATCATGCTTGGCCAATAGTGATGTTGGAAGACAAGGCCCCACCCGGGCGGGGCCGAAAACTAGTTGGGCAGAAAGCGCGCCGGATCCAGCTGCTTGTTCCCCTTCAGTACCTCGTAATGCAAATGGACCCCGGTCGCCCGGCCGGTCCGGCCCATCAGGGCGATATGCTGGCCCTTTTCCACGTATTCACCCACCTCGACCAGCTTGGTATCCACATGGGCATAACGGGTGATCCAGCCCTGGCCATGGTTGATTTCGACCAGGCCGCCGAAGGCGGGGTGATGCTCGACCGTGCTGACCACGCCGGCGGCGGTGGCGGCGATCGGCTGCCCCAGTTTACCTGAAAAATCCACGCCCTTGTGCCAGCGGGTGCGGCCGGTGAAGGGATCCCGCCGCTGGCCGAAACCGGAACTGAGACGAACACCGCCATCTGGCACCGGATGTCCCTGGATCCGGGTAATTTCGTTTATATGGAGATTGAGCAGCAGAGATTCAAGGGCGGCCAGGGTCATGCCCTGCTCCCTGGACTGCGCCGACAGCCGGGCCAGGCCCTGGTGCAGATCGGCAAAGCCGCTGAAGGGCCGCTTGAGCAGATTGGGATCCGGCCGTTGCAGGCTGATTTCGTCGCCCAGATCGTAGTCGTTCACCAGCCGCTGGCCGACCGCCGTCAACTGGCCCAGTTCCGCCTGCAGCTGGCCCAGGCGCTGGCCGATGCGCTTGAGCTGCAGTTGCTGGCTGCGCTGCTGCTGCTCCAGCTGGCGGGCGAGCTGTTGATTGTGCTGCTGGGTGTTCTGCCACTGGCTGTACAGGTAGAGGGCCAGCGGCAGCTGCAACAGCGCCAGCACCATGAAAAACCGGTGGAACAGGGGGCGCGAGGGCGCGACGGCAAGAGTGGGATTGGTCATCATTTACACTACGGAGGAAAAAAACAAAACACGCCGGCGCGGAGAGATGCCGGCGTGTTCGGGGCAGGTCAGGCGGGGCTGAAGGCGCTGTCGTAGTAACGGATCGGCGATTCGGCACCCTGCTCGCCAAAGGTCACGATTTCCCAGGCCTCGGCGTTGGCCAGCAAGGCCCGCAGCAGGCTGTTGTTCAGGGCGTGGCCGGTCTTGTAGGCGCGGAACTCGCCCAGGATGCTGTGGTTGCACATGTAGAGATCGCCGATGGCGTCCAGCATCTTGTGCTTGACGAACTCGTTGGGATAGCGCAAGCCGTCTTCGTTCAGCACCTTGTAGTCGTCCAGCACCACGGCGTTTTCCAGGCTGCCGCCCAGGGCCAGGTTCTGGGAATGCAGGTACTCGATGTCGCGCATAAAGCCGAAGGTCCGGGCCCGGCTCAGCTCCTTGACGAAGGCCGCGCCGGAAAAATCCAGCACCAGGTGCTGGCTCTGGCCTTCGAACACCGGGTGCTTGAAGTCGATGGTCAGATCCATCTTGAAGCCGCCACGGTAAGGCCGGAACTCCGCCCACTTGTCGCCGTCTTCCACCCGTACCGGCTGCTTGACGCGGATGAAGCGCTTGAGCGCGTTCAGCTCGCGGATGCCGCCGGACTGCAGCAGGTAGATGAAGGGATGGGAGCTGCCGTCCATCACCGGCACCTCGGGCGCGTCCACCTCGATATAGAGGTTGTCGATGCCGAGGCCGGCCAGCGCCGCCGACAGGTGCTCTATGGTCGACACCCGCACGCCTTGCTCGTTGACCAGGGCGGTGCACAGCATGGTGTCCCTGACCAGGGCGGCATCGGCCCGGATCTCCACCTGGGGATCCAGATCGGTACGACGAAACACGATACCTGTGTTGGCCGGCGCAGGGACGAAGGTCATCTGCACCTTGTGCCCGGAATGCAGGCCGATTCCGGTGGCCCGCACGGTATTTTTCAGGGTTCGTTGTCTAATCATAGGGGTACCCGCAAGTCAAAAAGGCCCGGTCCGAACCAAATTCAAATGGTCAGACATGCTAGCACAATAATCCGCCTACGCCAATTGAGAGCCTTTCTCAGTCGGCCTGCTTGCGCAGGAAGGCCGGGATATCCAGGTAGTCCAGATCGCTCTTGGCCTGGGTGCTGTCGGCGTTGACCGCCAGCTTGCCCGCCTGCTCTTCCCGCACGCTGTCCATCCGGCGCATGCCGTTGTCGTCACGGCTGGAGCCGGACTTCACCAGGGTGATGTCGGGCTTGCGCTCGGCGCCGATGCCGGTGGCCACCACGGTCACCCGCAGTTCGTCGGTGATCTCCGGATCCAGGACGGTGCCCACCACCACGGTGGCGTTCTCGGAGGCGAAGGCCTTGACCGCGTTGCCCACGGTTTCGAACTCCTCGATGGTCATGTCGAGGCCGGCGGTGATGTTCACCAGTATGCCCCGGGCACCGGCCAGATCCACGTCTTCCAGCAGCGGGCTGGAGATGGCCTTCTCGGCGGCTTCCTCGGCGCGGTCTTCACCGGTGGCGCTGCCGGTACCCATCATGGCGGTGCCCATCTCCCGCATCACGGTGCGCACGTCGGCGAAGTCGACGTTGATGAGGCCGGGGCGGGTGATCAGCTCGGCGATGCCCTGCACCGCGCCCAGCAGCACGTTGTTGGCGGCCTTGAAGGCGTCCAGCAGGGAGATGCCGCGGCCCAGCACCTTGAGCAGCTTGTCGTTGGGAATGGTGATCAGCGAATCGACGTGCTTGGCCAGCTCGTTGATGCCCTGCTGGGCGTAGTTCATGCGCTTCTTGCCTTCGAAGGCGAAGGGCTTGGTCACCACCGCCACCGTGAGGATGCCCAGCTCCTTGGCCACTTCCGCCACCACCGGCGCGGCGCCGGTGCCGGTACCGCCACCCATGCCGGCGGCGATAAACACCATGTCGGCGCCGTCCAACAGGTCGCGGATGGCGTCCTTGTCTTCCAGCGCCGCGTCCCGGCCCACTTCCGGATTGGCACCCGCGCCCAGGCCTTTCGTAATGGCGCTGCCGACCTGCAGGGTGGTGCTGGCGCTGGAGTTGCGCAGGGCCTGGGCATCGGTATTGATGGCCAGGAATTCCACGCCTTCCAGGTTCTCGCGCACCATGTGCTCGACGGCGTTACCGCCGCCGCCACCCACGCCCACCACCTTAATGACGGCTTCCTGCTCGTGATCATTCATCAGTTCAAACATAAGACTCTCTCCGCTTTAGCTCTTGGTTGATTCCTGCCAAGATTAAAATTCGCCACGCAGCCAGTTGCCGACCCGTTTCAACAGCCCGGTCACGCTGGCCTTATTGTTGTAGTCCTGTTGAGGCATGGACTGGTGTTCCCGGCCGTAGTGCAACAGCCCCACGGCGGTGGAATACACCGGTGTCTCAACGTAATCCGACAATCCCTTGACCCCGCCCGGCTGGCCGATGCGCACCTGGCACTGGAAAATCTGCTCGGCGCACTCCACCAGTCCCTCGATCTGGGCCGCCCCGCCGGTAAGCACCAGGCCGGCGGCCAGCTGGTGCTTGACCCCGGCCTTTTTCAGTTCGCTCTGCACCTTGCTCAGTTCCTGGTTGATCATGCCGAGCAGCTCGCTGTAGCGGGGCTCGATCACCTCGGCCAGGGTCTGGCGCTGCAGGCTGCGGGCCGGGCGGCCGCCCACGCTGGGCACCTCTATGGTGTCTTCCTTGCTCACCAGCCGGCTGAAGGCGCAGCCGTGCCGTACCTTGATCGCTTCCGCATCCAGCGGCGGGGTGCCGAAGGCATAGGCGATGTCGCTGGTGACGGTGCTGCCCGCATAGGGGATCACCTTGGTGTGGCGCAGGGCGCCGCCGGTGAACACCGCCATGTCCATGGTGCCGCCGCCGATGTCGACTACGCATACACCCAGCTCTTTCTCATCGTCGGTCAGCACCGCGTAACTGGATGCCAAGGCGCTGAAAATAAGCTGGTCTACTCGCAGGCCCAACCGCTCCACGCATTTTTCGATGTTGCGCGCCATGTCGTTGTGGCAGGTGATCAGGTGCACCTTGGCGTGCATGCGCACCCCCGACAGGCCGATGGGATTCTTGATCCCCTCCTGGAAATCGATGGAGAACTCCTGGGGCAGCACATGCAGCACCCGGTGCTCGTCGGACAGCCGCACCGACTTGGCGGTGTGGATGACGTTGTCCACGTCTTCCTGGGTCACTTCCTCGTCGGACACCGGCACCATGCCGGTCTCGTTGCGGCACTCGATGTGCTTGCCCGACAGGCCCAGGTAGACGGAGGTGATCTGGCAGTCCGCCATCATCTCCGCCTCGTCCACCGCCCGTTTCAGCGACTTGACCACCGACTCCAGGTCGTTGACGCCGCCCTTGTCCATGCCCTTGGAGGAGTGGCTGCCGAGACCTATGATGTTCAGGTCGCCGTCCGGCAGCACTTCGCCCACCAGGGCCGTTACCTTGGCCGTGCCGATATCAAGCCCGACGATCAGATTTCGTTCCGCGCTCTTGGTCATTATCAGTCTCTTCGTCCTGCTTCCATCCCACTGCCAGCCCGGTATCGTAGCGCAGGTCGAGGTAGGCCACCCGTTCCCGCCCGACGATGCCCGGGTAGACATCAATAAATCGTTGCAACCGGGTCTCGATATCGTCCCGCCCCAGGATCAGCCGCACCCCGCCCGTCAGGGTCAGCTCCCAGGAACGCCGGGGGGTGAGATGGACCCGCTCGATCTCGTAGCCCCTCGGTTGCAGGAACCGCTGCAGGGACCGGTATTCCTCCAGTACCCGCCCGGCCTCGTCGTCCGGCCCGGACAGGGACACCAGCTCCAGCTCGCCGTGTTCGGCCCTGAATATCTCGCCATGGGCGTTGACCATGGCGTCCTGGTTCCACAACGCCGCCACCGGCTGCTCCACGATATAGACCCTCAGGGTATCGGGCCACTGCTTGCGCACCGATACCTGGTAAACCCAGGGCAGCGACAGCAACTGCTGCTGTACCCGGTCCACCTCCAGGGTGAGGAAGTTGCCCACCTCGGGCAACTCCAGCACCGACTCCCGCACCTCATCCCGGCTCAGGTAACGGTGCTCTCCCTGGATCAGCAGATGGTTGACCGGCAACTGGTTGGCCGCCGTCATCCACATCAGCAAGTGCCCGCCGGCCCACAACAGGCCCGCCAGCACCACCAGGAAAAAGCCCAGGCCGCCGATGAACTCCAGCCGGGTACGGGTCGCGACCGTGGCCATTTCAGTACGCCATCTCCAGCACCCTGACCACCAGCTGGTCGAAGGACAGGCCGGCCACCTTCGCCGCCTTGGGCACCAGGCTGGTTTCGGTCATGCCCGGCACCGTGTTCACCTCCAGCAGCCACCACTGGCCCTGGCGATCCCGCATCAGGTCGACCCGGCCCCAGCCGCTGGCGGCCACCGCCCTGAACGCCGCCAGGGACAGCTCGCCCAGCTCCCGCTCATCCTCCTTGCTCAGGCCGCAGGGGCAGAGGTACTGGGTATCGCCGGACTGGTACTTGGCCGAGTAGTCGTAAAAGTCATGGGGCGTGCGCAGCCGGATGGCCGGCAATGCGCGCTCGCCCAGGATGCTGACGGTGTATTCGTCGCCCTCGATAAAGCTCTCGATCAGCACCTCGTCGTCGAACCGGAAGGCTTCCTGGATGGCATCGGCCAGGGTGGCGGCATCGGTGGCCTTGGTCATGCCGATGCTGGAGCCCTCGTGGGACGGCTTGACGAACACGGGGCCGCGAAACTGGGCCAGCAGCACCGCCGCGTCGCCCGGATTGAAGTCGTTTTTATGCACCACCCGAAACTCGGCGGTGGGCAGGCCCATGGCCTGCCAGACCTGCTTGGTGCGGATCTTGTCCATGGCCAGCGCCGCGCCCAGCACCCGGGAGCCGGTGTAGGGAATACCCAGGTGTTCCAGCGCCCCCTGCAGGGTGCCGTCTTCCCCGCCCCGGCCGTGCACCACGATAAAGGCCCGCTCGAAGCCATCTTCCTTCAGCCGGGACAGCGGGTAGTCCCGGGTGTCGATGCCATGGGCATCCACCCCGGCCCGCTCCAGGCCGGCCAGCACGGCGGCGCCGGAACGCAGGGAGACTTCCCGCTCGGCGGAGCGCCCGCCGTACAACACCGCAACCTTGCCGAACTGACTCATAGCTGTTCCCCCTGTTGTTTCATCGCCGCTATGGATAACTTGAGTTGGCCGAGCTTGCGCGCCAGGCCGCCCACGTTGCCGGCGCCCTGGGTCAGTACCAGGTCACCGTCCTGCAACAGATCCGCCAGCACGGCGGGCACCTCGTCGGGGCTGGCCACGTAGATGGGTTCCAGCTGGCCACGGCTGCGGATGGTGCGGCACAGGGCCCGGCTGTCGGCCCCGGGAATGGGCGCCTCGCCGGCACTGTACACCTCCAGCAGGATCAGCACATCGCTTTTCGACAGCACCTCGACAAAATCCTCGTACAGATCGCGGGTCCGGCTGTAGCGGTGGGGCTGGTAGATGGTCACCAGCCGGCGCTCGGGCCAGCCGGCCCGTACCGCGTTCTGGGTGGCGCGTACCTCGCTCGGGTGATGGCCGTAGTCGTCCACCAGCTTGACCCGGCCGCGCCCGGTATCGAACTCGCCGTACTGCTGGAAGCGCCGGCCCACCCCTTCGAACTTCTTCAGGGCCGCCAGTATGGCCTCGTCGTCGATGCCGTCCTCGCAGGCCACGGCGATGGCCGCCGCCGCATTCTGGGCATTGTGGCGGCCGGGCAGGTTGAGCTGCACGTCCAGGCAGCTGCCGTCGGGGCGGCACACCTTGAAGGTGCTGTGATCCTGCTGTTGGGCGAAGTCTTCCACCCGGTAGTCGGCGTCCTCGGCGAAACCGTAGGTCACGAACTGGCGGGCCACCCGGGGCAGCAGGCCGCGGATGACGTTATCGTCGATGCACAGCACCGCCAGGCCGTAGAAGGGCAGGTTGTGCAGGAAGTCGATAAAGGTGCCTTCCAGCTTGCTGAAGTCGCCGCCGTAGGTATCCATGTGGTCGGCTTCGATATTGGTGACGATGGACACCATGGGCTGCAGGTGCAGGAAGGAGGCATCGCTCTCGTCCGCCTCGGCGATAAGATAACGGCTGCTGCCCAGGCGGGCGTTGCAGCCGGCGCTGTTGAGCAGGCCGCCGATGACGAAGGTGGGATCCATGCCCGCCTCGCCGTAGATGCTGGCCACCAGGCTGGTGGTGGTGGTCTTGCCGTGGGTGCCGGCCACCGCCACCCCGTGGCGGAAGCGCATCAGCTCGGCCAGCATCTCGGCCCGGCGCACCACCGGGATGCGCAGCTCCCGCGCCGCCAGCAGCTCGGGGTTGTCGGCCTTGATGGCGGTGGACACCACCACCACGCTGGCCTCTTCCACCTGTTCGGCGGCATGGCCCAGGTAGATGGTGGCGCCCATGGCCGCCAGCCGGTCGGTCACGGTGTTGTAGGCGATGTCGGAGCCGGAAATGGCGTAGCCCTCGTTGGCCAGCACCTCGGCAATACCGCCCATACCGGCACCGCCGATGCCGATGAAGTGGATACGCCGCACCCGTCTCATTTCGGGGATGATGCTTCTCAGTTTCGCCAGTTCAACCTTGGTCATGCCATTCTCTCAGTGTTATTTCGCCAGCGTGCGCAGGCAGTCCGCCACCCGCTCCGCCGCATCGGTAATCGCCAGGGCCCGGGCCCGGCTGGCCATGGCCAGCAGCTGTTCCCGGTTGCCGGCCAGTTGCATCAGTTCCGCCGCCAGCCCCTCGGCGCTGAGCTCGGACTGGGGCAGCAACAGGGCCGCGCCCTGGTCCGCCAGGGAGCGGGCATTCTTGGTCTGGTGATCGTCCACCGCATGGGGCAGCGGCACGAAGATGGCGCCCAGGCCGGCGGCGGCGATTTCCGACACCGTCAGCGCCCCCGCCCGGCACACCACCAGATCGGCCTCGCCGTAGGCGGCGGCCATGTCGTCGATAAAATCGCTCACCTCGGCCTCGATGCCGCGTGCCTCATAGGCCGCACGCACCGCCTCGGCATTGCCACGGCCGGTCTGGTGCCGGACCCGAACGTTGCCGGCCAGGGCCACTGCCTCGGGCAGGGTGTCGTTCAACACCCTGGCGCCCAGGCTGCCGCCCACCACCAGCAGCCGCAGCGGCTGGGGCGAGGTATCGATGCGCTCGGCGGGCGCCGGCAGGGCCACCACCTCCGGGCGCACCGGGTTGCCCACCACCAGGGCGTGGTCGCCCTCGGCAAAGGCGCCGGGAAAGGCCATCAGCACCCGCCGGGAAAACTTCGCCAGCAGGCGGTTGGTCAGGCCGGCGGCCGCGTTCTGCTCGTGCAGCACCAGGGGAATGCCCGCC
>NZ_NMUO01000060.1 GCF_002237365.1 Zobellella denitrificans | reverse complement strand
GGAATGTGTATAAGAGACAGGGTCCATGCCCTGGCGGGCATCGGCCATCCGCCGCGCTTTTTCGCGACCCTGGAGCAACTGGGCTTTGTCCTTGACCGGCGCCAGGCCCTGGCCGACCATAAGAGGGTGACCCCGGAGCAGCTGGCGGCGCTGGCGTCGGCGCCGTTGCTGGTGACCGAGAAGGACGCGGTCAAGTGGCCGGGCGGACACGACAACGCCTGGTACCTTCCCGTCGATGCCCGGCTGCCCCCCGAATTTGAACAGATGCTGTTAACCCGACTGAAGGAGCAAGACCATGGCGATTGACGCCAAACTGGTGGAAATCATTGCCTGCCCGGTATGCAAGGGCAAGCTGCAGCTGGACCGGCAGCACAACGAGCTGATCTGCCGTTTCGACCGGCTGGCCTATCCGATCACCGAGAACATTCCGGTGCTGCTGGAAAACCGGGCCCGTAAACTCGACCTGGACGAACTGCCCGGATGAGCTTTATCGTCGTGATCCCCGCCCGCTTCAGCTCCACCCGGCTGCCGGGCAAACCCCTGGCCGATATCCACGGCAAGCCGATGATCCGCTGGGTGGTGGAGCAGGCGCAAAAGAGCGCCGCCGCCCGGGTGGTGGTGGCCACCGATGACGAGCGCATCCGCGCCGCCCTGGCGGATGCCGGGGTGGAGGTGTGCATGACCGGAAGCCACCACGAGTCCGGTACCGAGCGCCTGGCCGAGGTGGTGGAACTGTTGGGGCTGGCCCCGGACGAGATCCTGGTCAACGTGCAGGGGGACGAGCCGCTGCTGCCGCCCGAGCTGGTGGATCAGGTGGCCGGCCTGCTGGCGGGCAGCGACGCCCCCATGGCGACCCTGGCCACGCCTGTCGAGACGGTGGAACAGTGGCTGGATCCCAACGTGGTCAAGGTGGTGCAGAGCCAGGCGGGCAGGGCGCTCTATTTCAGCCGCGCGCCCATCCCCTGGGACCGGGACGGCATGGCGGCCGAGGCACCCGAGCTTGCCGGCTGCCTGCGCCATATCGGCATCTATGCCTACCGGGCCGGCTTTATCCGCCGTTATCTCGAGCTGCCCGCCAGCCCCCTGGAGCAGCGGGAAAAACTCGAGCAGCTCAGGGTGCTGTGGCACGGCGAGGCCATCGCCCTGGCCGAAGCCCGGGTGGTGCCGCCGGCGGGGGTGGATACCCAGGCGGATCTGGACGAGGTCCGCCGCCGGCTGCGGGAGCGCTGACGCGATTAAGCCGCCCTCGCCCGAGAAAATTCACTGCAAGAAAAAAGATAACGGGGTACATTGCCCCGCAATAACGGCGTACCGCCGCCACAAGGAAACCTCTGAGGAAAGTTATGATTACCCTGGGTGAATACATCGTCAAGAAACAAGCTGAATACCCCAGCGCCACCGGCGAACTGTCGTCGCTGCTGTCTTCCATCCGCCGTGCCGCCAAGGTGGTCAACCGGGAGATCAACCGGGCCGGCCTGGCCGTTGACATCATCGGCGGCAGCAGCGGCAGCGAGAACGTGCAGGGCGAGGTGCAGCAGAAGCTGGATGTATACGCCAACGATATGTTCAAGGCGGCGCTGGAAGCCCGGGGCGAGGTGTGCGGTATCGCCTCCGAAGAGGAAGATCATTTCGTGGCCTTCGACAGCGAAAGCCATTCCAATGCCAAGTACGTGGTGCTGATGGACCCGCTCGACGGTTCTTCGAACATCGACGTAAACGTTTCCGTGGGCACCATCTTCTCCATCTACCGCCGCATCAGCAAGCCGGGCGAGCCGGTGACCATGGAGGACTTCCTGCAGCCGGGCATCAACCAGATCGCCGCCGGCTACGTGGTGTACGGCTCCTCCACCATGCTGGTGTACACCACCGGCCACGGCGTGCACGGCTTTACCTATGATCCCACCCTCGGCTCCTTCTGCCTGTCCCACGAGAATATCCGCATTCCCGAGGAAGGTACCATCTACTCCATCAACGAGGGCAACTACATCAAGTTCCCCGACGGGGTGAAGAAGTACCTCAAGTATTGCCAGGAGAAGGACGACGCCAGCAAGCGGCCCTATACCTCCCGCTACATCGGCTCCCTGGTGTCCGACTTCCACCGCAACATGCTCAAGGGCGGCATCTATATCTATCCGTCCGGCACCAGCGCCCCCAACGGCAAGCTGCGCCTGCTGTACGAGTGCAATCCCCTGGCCTTCCTGGCCGAGCAGGCGGGCGGCAAGGCGTCCGACGGTTTCCGCCGGATCATGGAGATCAAACCCACCTCCCTGCACCAGCGCACGCCCTACTTCGTCGGTTCCACCCGCATGGTGGAAAAGGCCGAGGAGTTCATGACCCAGTACTCGTCGCCCGCGGCCGAATAAGGGCCGAGCGGGCGCCACGGCGCCATCCCGCACAATATCAAGGCCGGGCTTGATCCTGATCAAGCCCGGCCTTGCTGTCTGCCTTGAAAGCCGCCGGCGAGGGATAATACTTAATCTTGGAGTGGTCAAAAAACAATCAATCCAAGGAGGTGATTCTCATGGCACTGAAAGATCTGTCCCCGTCCAGGCTGGCGCCCTGGAACTGGTTCCGCCACGAGCAGGACGAGGCCATGCCCATGGTGGACAAGGAGGACGTTCATCCCATGCTCCGGCTGCAGCAGGACATGGATCGGCTGTTCGAACGCAGCCTGCGCCGTTTTGGCGCCCCGGCCCTGGACGACTGGCCCAGCTTCAGCCAGCTCAAGCCCAGCCTGGACATCAGCGAGCGGGAAGGCAACTACCTGATCAGCATGGAGGTCCCCGGGGTCAAGAAGGAAGACATCAGCCTGACCCTGGAAGGGAACCGATTGACCATCCGGGGCGAGAAGAAATACGAACATGAAGAAAAAACCGACAAGCTGCACCGGGTGGAGCGGAGCTACGGCCATTTCCAGCGGCTGCTCACCCTGCCGGACGATGCCAGGGCAGACGACATCAAGGCCGAGTTCAAGGACGGGGTGCTGAAGGTCAGCGTGCCTCGCCAGCAGCAGAGCGAAAGCAAGGCCAAGCAGATCGATATCGGCCCCTCGGCCTAGGGGAGCCTCATAACAAAAAAGGCCGGCATGACGCCGGCCTTTTGCTTGCCCGAAGAGGGGCTTATTTTTCGACCAGGGACTTGAAGTCGCGCTGGGCGGCGCCGGTGTACAGCTGGCGCGGACGGCCGATCTTCTGCTTGGGATCGGAGATCATCTCGTTCCAGTGGGACATCCAGCCCACGGTACGGGCCAGGGCGAAGATCACGGTAAACATGGAGGTCGGGATACCGATGGCCTTCAGGATGATGCCGGAGTAGAAGTCCACGTTCGGGTACAGCTTGCGCTCGACGAAGTAGGGGTCGGACAGCGCGATGCGCTCCAGCTCCATGGCCACGTCCAGCAGCGGATCCTGGATCTTGAGATCGTCCAGCACCTCGTGGCAGGTTTCGCGCATGACCTTGGCGCGCGGATCGAAGTTCTTGTACACCCGGTGGCCGAAGCCCATCAGGCGGAAGGGATCGTCCTTGTCCTTGGCCTTTTCGATGTATTCGGGGATGCGATCGACGGAGCCGATCTCTTCCAGCATCATCAGGCAGGCCTCGTTGGCGCCACCGTGGGCCGGTCCCCACAGGGAGGCGATGCCGGCGGCGATACAGGCGAAGGGATTGGCACCGCTGGAGCCCGCCAGGCGCACCGTGGAGGTGGAGGCGTTCTGCTCGTGATCCGCATGCAGGGTGAAGATGCGGTCCATGGCGCGCTCGACGATGGGGTTGACCCGGTAGTCCTCGCAGGGCACGGCGAACATCATCTGCAGGAAGTTGCCCGCATAGCTCAGGTCGTTGCGCGGATACACGAACGGCTGGCCGATGGAATACTTGTAGGCCATGGCGGCGATGGTCGGCATCTTGGCGATCAGGCGATGGGCCGCGATCTCACGATGCCGGGGATCGTTGATGTCCATGGGATCGTGGTAGAAGGCGGACAGGCCGGCGATAACGCCGCACACGATGGCCATGGGGTGGGCATCGCGGCGGTAGCCCTTGAAGAAGGACGACAGCTGCTCGTGCACCATGGTGTGGCGCATGATGTTGCGGTGGAATTCTTCGTACTGCTTGGCGGTAGGGGCCTCGCCGTAGAGCAGCATATAGCAGACTTCGAGGTAGGTGGCGTCTTGTGCCAGCTGGTCAATGGGGTAGCCGCGGTGCAGCAGTATCCCTTTGTCACCGTCGATGTAGGTGATTTCGGACCGGCAGGAAGCGGTGGCCATAAAACCGGGGTCGAAGGTGAAGTAACCGTGTGAACCCAGGGAACTGATATCGATCACATCGTAACCAGCAGTGCCTGACGCGATCGGAAGCTCGATGGGTTCCTTGCCGGGCAGATGCAGTGTGGCCTTTTGGTCAGCCATAGCACGTCTCCTTTGCTTTTATAATAGATCCACGGGTAAGAATATTTACGCAGATTAAACGATTTTTTAATCGCTTTCACCTCCCGTGGTGCGGCCATATTGAAGACAGAAGCGGGGGCGAATGTCAATTTTCGTCGGCGCGCCGCACAGCCCGTTAACCCCGTTGTGCGATCGAGTTTACATATTTGGCAATTGTTTCAGACGCTTCGTTGTAATTGCTCCCCCCCCTCCTTATACTGGCCGCCGAGGGTATAGAATGCAGTTGTGGCCATGCCGCAGATGCTGTCCAGGGGGTCCCGAGCGGTAGTTGGGCTAGGGTTGCCGCCATGCATTTTTTGTCATGACCTCATTTTCCTATACCCGGGCAACACCTGTTAAATACAATAACTAACGTGCTCAATGGAGCTAGTGGGCAAGACCGTGACTAAAAAACAGAGACCTGTAAACCTCGACCTACGGACTATTCGCCAACCTGTCACCGCTATCGCATCCATCCTCCACCGGGTTTCCGGTGTCATCACGCTGTTTGCACTCGCCATCCTGCTGTGGCTGCTCAGTTACTCGCTCTCTTCCGAGGCCGGGTTCCGCGCAGTCGTGGATATTCTCGACGGTTTCTTCGTCGGGTTCATCCTCTGGGGTGTGCTGACTGCACTGGCCTACCATATCGTGGGCGGCATCCGCCACCTGATTATGGACCTGGGCTACTGTGAGGAGCTGGAGTCGGGTGCGCTGAGCGCCAAAGTGGCGTTCGGTGTGACAATCGTATTGTCACTGCTGGCGGGAGTACTGGTATGGTAACCAATTCTGCAACCTTCGGCCGCAGCGGCGTGCATGACTTCATGCTGATCCGCGCCACGGCCATCATTCTGACCTTATACACCATCTATCTGGTGGGCTTTATCGCCTTCAACGACATCACCTACGAGGTCTGGACCGGCTTTTTCGCCAAGACCTTCACCAAGGTGTTCACCCTGCTGGCCCTGTTCAGCGTGCTGATGCACGGCTGGATCGGTGCCTGGCAAGTGCTGTCCGACTATGTCAAGCCGGCGCTGTGGCGCGGCCTGGCCCAGTTCGGGGTGGTGGTGTTGCTGCTGGTGTATCTGCTGACCGGTATCGTTGTTCTGTGGGGTGTATAAGGTGACTATTGCAATTCGCGAATTCGACGCCGTGGTAATCGGCGCCGGCGGCGCCGGCATGCGCGCCGCCTTACAAATAGCGGAATCCGGCAAGAGCTGCGCGCTCCTGTCCAAGGTATTCCCGACCCGTTCCCATACCGTGTCCGCCCAGGGCGGCATCACGGTGGCGCTGGGCAATGCCCACGACGACAACTGGGAATGGCACATGTACGACACCGTCAAGGGCTCCGACTACATCGGTGACCAGGACGCCATCGAGTTCATGTGCCAGACCGGCCCCGAGGCCATCCTCGAGCTGGAAAAAATGGGTCTGCCCTTCTCCCGTTTCGATAACGGCAAGGTGTACCAGCGCCCCTTCGGCGGCCAGTCCAAGGCCTTCGGCGGCGAACAGGCGGCCCGTACCGCGGCGGCGTCCGACCGCACCGGTCACGCCCTGCTGCACACCCTCTACCAGCAGAACGTCAAGCACCAGACCACCGTGTTCTCCGAGTGGTACGCCCTGGATCTGGTGAAGAACCAGGACGGTGACGTGGTGGGTTGTACCGCCATCGATATCGAAACCGGTGAGGTAGTCTACTTCAAGGCCAAGGCCACCATCCTGGCCACCGGCGGCGCCGGTCGTATCTTCCAGTCCACCACCAACGCCCACATCAACACCGGCGACGGTGTCGGCATGGCGCTGCGCGCCGGCGTGCCGGTGCAGGACATGGAAATGTGGCAGTTCCACCCCACCGGCATCGCCGGCGCCGGCGTGCTGGTGACCGAAGGTTGCCGGGGCGAGGGCGGTTACCTGCTGAACAAGGACGGCGAGCGCTTTATGGAGCGTTATGCCCCCAACGCCAAGGACCTGGCCGGTCGTGACGTGGTGGCCCGCTCCATGATGATCGAGATCCGCGAAGGCCGCGGTTGCGACGGCCCCTGGGGTCCGCACATCAAGCTGAAGCTGGATCACCTAGGCAAGGAAGTGCTGGAAAGCCGCCTGCCCGGCATCTGCGAACTGTCCCGTACCTTCGCCCACGTGGATCCGGTGAAAGAGCCGATCCCCGTAATCCCCACCTGTCACTACATGATGGGCGGTATCCCCACCAACGTGCACGGCCAGGCCCTGAAACAGGACGCCAACGGCAACGACGTGCCGGTGAAGGGCCTGTTCGCCGTGGGCGAGATCGCCTGCGTGTCGGTGCACGGTGCCAACCGCCTGGGCGGCAACTCCCTGCTCGACCTGGTGGTGTTCGGTCGTGCCGTGGGTCGTCACCTGACCGAGGCCCTGAACGAGCTGGGTGAGGTGCGTGGTGCGTCCGAGTCTGACCTCGAGGCCTCCCTGGCCCGTTACCACCGCTGGGAAAACACCCGCAGCGGCGAGGATCCGGTACAGATCAAGAAAGACCTGCAGCGCTGCATGCAGAACAACTTCTCCGTATTCCGGGAAGGCGATGCCATGGCAGAAGGCCTGGCCGAGCTCAAGGTGATCCGCGAGCGTCTGAAGTCCGCCCGTCTGGACGACACCAGCCGCGACTTCAACACTCAGCGCATCGAGTGCCTGGAGCTGGACAACCTGATGGAAACCGCCTATGCCACCGCCGTGGCCGCGAACTTCCGTACCGAAAGCCGTGGTGCTCACTCCCGCTTCGACTATCCGGAGCGTGACGATGAGAACTGGCTGTGTCATTCGCTGTACAGCCCGGAAACCGAGTCCATGACCAAACGCTCCGTGAATATGTCACCGAAGACCCGTGACGCATTCCCGCCGAAGGCGCGGACTTACTAAGGGGAGGGGATAACATGCAAATCACGATTTCTGTCTACCGCTACAATCCGGAAACCGACTCCGCTCCGCACATGAAGGACTATCGGCTGGAGGTCCCCCAGGGCTCCGACATGATGGTGCTGGATGCCCTGCTGCTGCTGAAAGAGCAGGATCCGTCCCTGGCCTTCCGTCGCTCCTGCCGTGAAGGCGTGTGCGGCTCCGACGGCCTGAACATGAACGGCAAGAACGGCCTGGCCTGTATCACCCCGCTGTCCGATCTGCTGGCCAAGGGCGACAAGGTGGTGATCCGCCCGCTGCCCGGCCTGCCGGTGGTGCGCGATCTGGTGGTCGACATGAGCCAGTTCTACACCCAGTGGGAGAAGGTCAAGCCCTTCCTCATCGCCGAAGACAAGCAGCCGCCCGCCCGCGAGCGCCTGCAGTCGCCGGAAGAACGTGCCAAGCTGGACGGACTGTACGAGTGCATCCTGTGCGCCTGCTGCTCCACCTCTTGCCCGTCCTTCTGGTGGAACCCGGACAAGTTCATCGGCCCGGCCGGTTTGCTGGCTGCCTATCGCTGGCTGGCCGACAGCCGCGACACCGCCACCGATGATCGCCTGTCCAACCTGGATGACGCTTTCAGCGTGTTCCGCTGCCACGGCATCATGAACTGCGTGAACGTGTGTCCCAAAGGCCTGAACCCCACCAAGGCCATCGGTCATATCAAGTCCATGCTGTTGAAACGGGCCGTGTAATAGTCCCGAACTGATAATCCGCCGCCCGCGAGGGCGGCTTTGACTCGACGACCAGAACGACAGTAGCCCTGTCGAGAAGTTACAAAGGGATAAAGATGCACAATGGCGTAATGCAAGCCTGGCTGGAATCTTCTCACCTGGCCGGTGCCAATGCGACCTATGTAGAAGACCTGTACGAGGCCTATCTTGCCGATCCTGAAGCCGTTCCCGACCAATGGAGGTCCGTGTTCGACGGCCTGCCTGCGCAAGACGGCAACGTTCCGGACCAACCCCACTCGCAAGTAAGAGATTATTTTCGCCGCCTCGCCAAAGACACCTCCCGTTATGCCACCCCGGTCAGTGACCCCCATACTGACGCCAAGCAAGTCAAAGTTCTGCAGCTGATCAACGCCTACCGTTTCCGGGGCCATCAGAACGCGAACCTGGACCCGCTCGGGCTGTGGAAGCGTGATGTGGTGGCGGAGCTGGATCCGGCCTACCACAACCTGACCGGCGCCGATCTGGACGCCACCTTCAACGTGGGCTCCTATGCCATCGGCAAGGAAACCATGAAGCTGAAGGACCTGGTGGCCGCCCTGAAGAAGACCTACTGCGGCTCCGTGGGTGCGGAATACATGCACATCACCAGCACCGAGGAGAAGCGCTGGATCCAGAGCCGTCTGGAGCCGGTGGTCGGTGCCCCCCAATACAGCAAGGAAGACAAGCTGCGCTTCCTCGACAGCCTGACCGCCGCCGAGGGCCTGGAAAAGTACCTGGGTGCCAAGTTCCCCGGCGCCAAGCGCTTCTCCCTGGAAGGTGGCGATGCGCTGATCCCCATGACCAAGGAGCTTATTCGCCGCTTCGGCGAGAAGGGCGGCCGGGAAGTGGTGATCGGCATGGCCCACCGGGGCCGCCTGAACATGCTGGTCAACGTGCTGGGCAAGCGCCCGCAGGACCTGTTCGATGCCTTCGCCGGCAAGTACGACACCCAGAGTTCCGGTGACGTCAAATACCACATGGGCTTCAGCTCCGACTTTGAAACCCCGGGCGGCGTGGTGCACCTGGCACTGGCGTTCAACCCCTCCCACCTGGAAATCGTCAACCCGGTGGTCATCGGCTCGGTGCGCGCGCGCATGGACCGGCTGGAGAACCCGGACGGCCGTCAGGTACTGCCGATCACCATCCACGGTGACTCGGCCTTCGCCGGCCAGGGCGTGGTGGCGGAAACCTTCAACATGTCCCTGACCCGCGGCTACGGCGTGGGCGGCACGGTGCGCATCGTGGTCAACAACCAGGTGGGCTTTACCACCTCCAACCCGCGCGACACCCGCTCCACCGAGTACTGCACCGACATCGCCAAGATGGTGCAGGCGCCGATCTTCCACGTCAATGCCGACGATCCGGAAGCCGTGGTGCAGGTAACCCAACTGGCCCTGGACTTCCGCAACGAGTTCGGCCGCGACGTGGTCATCGATCTGGTGTGCTACCGCCGCCACGGCCACAACGAGGCGGACGAGCCGAGCGCGACCCAGCCGCTGATGTACCAGAAGATCAAAAAGCATCCGACTCCGCGCAAGATCTATGCAGACCGGCTGATCGAAGAGAACACCGTCTCTACCGAAGACGCCACCGCCATGATCAACGAGTACCGGGACGCCCTGGATCACGGCGAGTGCGTGGTCAAGGAATGGCGGCCGATGGAGAAGCATTCCGTCGACTGGTCGCCCTACCTGGGCCACGAGTGGGACATGCCCTACGACTCCACCTATCCGCTGGACAAGCTGAAGGAACTGGGCGACCGGGTGACCAGCTACCCCGAGACCCACACCCTGCAGCGCCAGGTGGCCAAGATCTACGAAGACCGCAAGCTGATGGCCAAGGGCGAGAAGCTGGCGGACTGGGGCTTTGCCGAAGTGCTGGCCTACGCCACCCTGGTGGACAGCGGCTACGAAGTGCGCCTCACCGGCCAGGATTCCGGCCGTGGCACCTTCTTCCACCGCCATGCGGTACTGCACAACCAGAACGACGCCAGCACCTACACCCCGCTGTGCCACCTGTCCGACAGCCAGGGCCAGTTCCAGGTATACGACTCGGTGCTGAGCGAAGAGGCGGTGATGGCGTTCGAGTACGGCTATGCCACCGCCGAGCCGGAAGGCCTGACCGTCTGGGAAGCCCAGTTCGGTGACTTCGCCAACGGCGCCCAGGTGGTGATCGACCAGTTCCTGAGCTCCGGCGAGCAGAAATGGGGCCGGATGTGCGGCCTGACCCTGCTGCTGCCCCACGGCTACGAAGGCCAGGGCCCCGAGCACTCCAGCGCCCGCCTGGAGCGCTACCTGCAGCTGTGCGCCGAGCACAACATGCAGGTGTGCGTGCCCACCACCCCGGCCCAGGTGTTCCACATGCTGCGCCGCCAGGTGCTGCGCCCCATGCGCCGGCCGCTGGTGGTGATGACGCCCAAGTCGCTGCTGCGCCACCCGCTGGCGGTGTCCGAGCTGGACACCCTGGCGAGCGGCACCTTCCTGAATGCCATCGGGGAGATCGACGAGCTGGATCCCAAAGGCGTCAAGCGCGTTGTCCTGTGCTCCGGCAAGGTCTATTACGATCTGCTGGATGCCCGGCGCAAGAATGAACAAACGGATGTGGCCATTATCCGGATCGAGCAATTGTATCCGTTCCCTCAGGAAGAGGTTGCCGCGATTCTTGCCGACTACCAGCACGTGAAAGACTTCGTCTGGTGTCAGGAAGAGCCGCAAAACCAGGGGGCCTGGTATTGCAGCCAGCACCACTTCTGGGCTGCCATCCCGGCAGGTGCCAACCTGCGTTATGCCGGTCGCGCCGCCTCGGCATCTCCGGCCGTGGGTTACACCTCTGTTCACTTACAACAACAAAAAGCGTTGGTCGAAGACGCACTGACGTTGACTGAAGCATAACGCACAAAGGACATATTGATGACCATCGAAATCAAGGTTCCCGACCTACCAGAATCTGTCGCCGATGCCACCATTGCCACCTGGCACAAGCAGCCGGGTGACCGGGTTGAGCGCGACGAAGTGATCGTCGACATCGAAACCGACAAGGTGGTGCTGGAAGTACCGGCTCCCGAAGCGGGCGTACTGGAAGCCATCCTCGAAGACGCCGGCGCCACCGTGCTGGGTCAGCAGGTGATCGGCAAGCTCAAGCAGGGCGCCGTGGCCGGTGAAGAGACCAAGGACAAGCCGGCTGCCGCCAATGGCGAAGCCAAGGAAGAGGCCAAGGCCGACGCCGATGATGCCCTGAGCCCGGCGGTTCGCCGCCTGGTGGCCGAGCACAACATCGACGTGGCCAAGCTGGCCGGTTCCGGCAAGGGCGGTCGCATCACCAAGGAAGACGTGGAAGCCTTTATCAAGGGCGGCAACAAGCCGGCCGCGCCGGCCGCCGAGGTCAAGGCCCCGGTCATCCCCCTGGGCGAGCGCACCGAGAAGCGTGTGCCCATGACCCGTCTGCGCAAGCGCGTGGCCGAGCGCCTGCTGGAAGCCAAGAACACCACCGCCATGCTGACCACCTTCAACGAGGTCAACATGGGCCCCATCATGAGCCTGCGCAAGCAGTATCAGGAGGTGTTCGAGAAGCGCCACGGCATCCGTCTGGGCTTTATGTCCTTCTATGTGAAGGCGGTGGTGGAGTCGCTCAAGCGTTATCCGGAAGTGAACGCTTCCATCGACGGTGACGACATCGTCTACCACAACTACTTCGACGTCAGCATCGCCGTGTCCACCCCCCGTGGCCTGGTGACCCCGGTACTGCGCGACTGCGATCGCCTGAGCCTGGCCGACATCGAGAAGAGCATCAAGGATCTGGCCATCAAGGGCCGTGACGGCAAGCTGACCGTGGACGACATGACCGGCGGCAACTTCACCATCACCAACGGCGGCGTGTTCGGCTCCCTGATGTCCACCCCCATCATCAACCCGCCGCAGAGCGCCATCCTGGGCATGCACAAGATCCAGGAACGCCCCATGGCGGTGAACGGCAAGGTGGAAATCCAGCCGATGATGTACCTGGCACTGTCTTACGACCACCGCCTGATCGACGGCCGCGAGTCCGTGGGTTACCTGGTGTCCGTGAAGGAGCTGCTGGAAGATCCGACCCGTCTGCTGCTGGACGTGTAACGCGATAATAACAAGAGGTCGGGTTGCGGCCCGACCCGTTTTTATGCCCTGAACCCAAACACAACAACGGAAAACGCAACATGAATTTGCATGAATATCAGGCAAAACAGCTGTTTGCCGAATACGGTCTGCCCGTATCTGAAGGCTACGCATGTGACAACCCGCAAGAAGCGGTAGAGGCTGCCAGCAAGATCGGCGGCGACATGTGGGTAGTGAAGTGCCAGGTCCACGCCGGTGGCCGCGGCAAGGCGGGCGGCGTCAAGCTGGCCAAGACCAAGGAAGAAATCCGTGAGTTCGCCGAAAACTGGCTGGGCAAGAACCTGGTGACCTACCAGACCGACGCCAAGGGCCAGCCGGTAGCCAAGATCCTGGTCGAGTCCTGCACCGACATCGACAAGGAACTGTACCTGGGCGCCGTGGTCGACCGTGGCACCCGTCGCGTGGTGTTCATGGCCTCCACCGAAGGTGGCGTGGAAATCGAGAAGGTCGCCGAAGAGACCCCCGAACTGATCCACAAGGCCGCCATCGATCCGCTGGTGGGCCCGCAGCCCTACCAGGGCCGTGAACTGGCGTTCAAACTGGGCCTGAAAGGCGACCAGATCAAGCAGTTCACCAAGATCTTCATGGGCTTGGGCCAGATGTTCCTGGACTATGATTTCGCCCTGCTCGAGATCAACCCCCTGGTGATCACCACCGCCGGCAACCTGCACTGCCTGGACGGCAAGATCAACATCGACTCCAACGCCCTGTTCCGCCAGCCCAAGCTGCGCGAGATGCACGATCCGTCCCAGGACGACGCCCGTGAAGCCCATGCCGCCAAGTGGGAGCTGAACTACGTGGCCCTGGACGGCAACATCGGCTGCATGGTCAACGGTGCCGGCCTGGCCATGGGCACCATGGACATCGTCAACCTGCACGGCGGCTCTCCCGCCAACTTCCTGGACGTGGGCGGCGGCGCCACCAAGGAACGGGTGACCGAGGCATTCAAGATCATTCTCTCCGACAGCAACGTGAAAGCGGTACTGGTGAACATCTTCGGTGGCATCGTCCGTTGCGACATGATCGCCGAGGGCATCATCGGCGCGGTGAAGGAAGTGGGCGTCAAGGTCCCGGTGGTGGTACGCCTGGAAGGCAACAATGCCGAAGCCGGTGCCCAGAAGCTGGCCGAGTCCGGCCTCAACATCATCGCTGCCACCAGCCTGACCGATGCCGCGGTCCAGGTCGTTAACGCCGCACAGGGGAAATAAGAGAATGAGCATTCTGATCAACAAAGACACCAAGGTTATCTGTCAGGGCTTTACCGGTGGCCAGGGGACTTTCCACTCCGAGCAGGCCATCGCCTACGGCACCCAGATGGTCGGCGGCGTGTCCCCGGGCAAGGGCGGCACCACCCACCTGGGCCTGCCGGTGTTCAACACCGTGCGTGAAGCGGTCGAAGCCACCGGCGCCACCGCCACCGTGATCTATGTACCGGCGGCCTTCTGCAAGGACGCCATCCTGGAAGCCATCGACGCCGGCATCCAGCTGATCGTGACCATCACCGAGGGCATCCCCACCCTCGACATGCTGGACGTGAAAGTGAAGCTGGACGAAGCCGGCGTGCGCATGATCGGCCCCAACTGCCCGGGTGTGATCACCCCGGACGAGTGCAAGATCGGCATCATGCCCGGCCACATCCACAAGAAGGGCAAGGTGGGCATCGTGTCCCGCTCCGGCACCCTGACCTACGAAGCGGTCAAGCAGACCACCGACGAAGGCTTCGGCCAGTCCAGCTGCGTGGGCATCGGTGGCGACCCCATCCCGGGCTCCAACTTTATCGACATCCTGAAGCTGTTCCAGGAGGATCCGGAGACCGAGGCCATCGTGATGATCGGTGAAATCGGCGGTACCGCCGAGGAAGAAGCCGCCGCCTTCATCAAGGCCAACGTGACCAAGCCGGTGGTGTCCTACATCGCCGGTGTGACCGCTCCTCCCGGCAAGCGCATGGGCCACGCCGGCGCCATCATCTCCGGTGGCAAGGGCACCGCGGACGAGAAGTTCGCCGCCCTGCAGGACGCCGGAGTGAAAACCGTGCGCTCCCTGGCCGACATCGGCAAGGCACTGCGCGAAGTGACCGGCTGGTAAGACAAAGCTGGAAGCTTGAAGCTAAAAGCTGGAAGAGAAAAGGAGCCGTTGCAGGCTCCTTTTTTTTATGCGGTTGGCTCTAGCTTCCAGCTTCAGTCACATGCGTTCCGTTCTGCTCCAGGGATCCGGTTTCATGCTGAACTGGCCGTGTTGCCAGTGCCGTGCCAGGCGACGGAAGTCGTCCCCCGCTACGTGGATCAGATCCCGGTGGTCGCCGCTTTCCAGGTAGACATCCGCCATGCCGAGCAGGGCGTCGTCCACCAGGGTGTCGATGGCGTAGGGATCGCCCAGGGCGGGGATGGCGCCGGGATCGCAGTCGTTGAACCACTGCTCCAGGGTGCGCTCCGGGGCCAGCTGCACTTCACCATGAACCAGATAGTTCAGGCGCTGCAAGTCCACCTTGTCGGCGGCGGGGATCACCGCCATGATCGACTTGCCGTCGTCCCGCTCCAGGATCACCGCCTTGGCCATCTGGGCGAGGGGAACATGACCGGCGATGGCACTCTGTGCCGCCCCTTCGGAATAGGCGTGATGCACCATGTCGTAGGGGATCTGATGTCGGTCCAAGTACTCTTTCAATCTGAGTGACATACCCATAACTACCTCCTGAAGGCCATACCGTAGCCGGCCGCCTTCCTCTGCTGCATAACCAGTATAGACCCTCGGATAAAACTTGACTTTGTAATGCCTCATTTGAGGCTTTGATCCAGATCAAGCACGAGTGGGATTACCATTTTTTAACCGGCCAATTACCTTAGAATGACTTTCTTTTACGGACCCGAACGAGAGTCTCAAGGAATGCGTAACCTCTCATTGAACTGGAAGATTTTCCTGCCGCTGCTGGTGATTTTCGTGCTGGTATTCGTGCTGTGCTTTGCCGTGTCCACCCAGTTGCAGCGGGCCCTGGCCCTGCAGCTGGCCGAGGAAAAGATTGAAACCACCGCCAACCTCTATATGGATCAGCTCAATGTGCTGATGGTCAACGGCGCCATCCACCAGCGCCAGCTGGTGCAGACCAAGGTGCAGGAAGAGCTGGGTATCCAGCAGGCGAGGGTGATACGGGCACCGGCCGTGACCCAGCTGTTCGGGCCGGGTGCGCCGGATCAGGGCGTGGAGGACGAGCTGGACCGGCGGGCCATAGAGCAGGGCGAAACCGTGCTCGAACTGCACCTGGACGACAATATTCCCAACCTCACCCTGATCAAGCCCTACAAGGCCTACCAGGAGTACCGCGGCACCGCCTGCCTGCAGTGCCACCAGGTGCCGGAGGGCACCGTCATGGGGGCGGTGCGTATCAGTTACGATCTGAGCGACACCTTTGCCCGGATCCACGACAACAACCTGCGCCTGGGGGGCGTGCTGCTGCTGGTGTTCGGTGCCGCCTTCCTCCTGTTGTGGCGGGTGCAGAACCATTACCTCAAGCGGCCCATCCTCAATATCAGCGGGCGGTTGCAGCAACTGGCCAGGGAGCGGGATCTGGCGACCCGGCTGGTGCCCCTGGGCAAGGACGAGCTGGGCGGCCTGGTCGGGGCCATCAATGGCCTGCTTGGCAGTTTCCAGAAGAGCCTGCAGGAGGTACGCCAGGTGACCGGCCGCATCTACCAGGCGGCGGATCAGATCCAGCAGGGTGCCCAGAGTACCGACAGCTCGGTCAAGGCCCAGGACGGGGAAACGGCGCTGATCGCCACCGCCGTCAACGAGATGGAAGCCTCGGCCCGGGAGGTGAGGGAGAATGCCCGCCTGACCGCCGAGACCTCCGAGCAGAGCCATGCCTTCGCCCTGACCGCCAATGATCAGGCCCAGGTGGCCATCTCCGGCATTCAGGCCCTGCGCGGCGAGATCGGCCGTATCGATGAGGTGATCCGTACCCTGGACGGGCGCTGCGATCAGGTCGACAAGGTGCTGGACATGATCAAGGGGATTGCCGAGCAAACCAACCTGCTGGCGCTCAACGCGGCCATCGAGGCGGCCCGGGCGGGAGAGTCGGGCCGGGGCTTCGCGGTGGTGGCGGACGAGGTGCGCACCCTGTCGCTGCGTACCCAGCAGTCGGCGGAGGAGATCACCGGCATGATCCGCCTGCTGCAGAGCGAGGCCAAGGATGCGGTTTCCGCCATCGAGAAAGCGGAAGGGCAGACGGTGGACAGCGTGGAGCGTACCCAGGCGGCGATGGACTCGCTGCAGGCCATCATAGAGCAGGTGGCGCGCATCAACGAGCTCAACGCCCAGGTGGCGGCCTCGGCGGACGAACAGAGCGCGGTCTGCTCCGAGGTGAGCCGCAATATCACCCGGGTGCGGGATTCGTCCGGCGATACCCTGGTGCAGGCTCATTCCGCCGCCACCGCCAGCTTGCAGCTGGTGGCCGAGTGCAGGGTGCTGGAGCAGATGATCGCCCACTACCGGCTGCAGGGGAGGGACGAGGGCGATGACGAGGCCTTGCCGGCAGGGGAGCCGGTGGCGGGTTAAGGGAAAAGGGGACGCTCAGGCGTCCCCTTTGACTTCCAGCACCCGGCTCAGCACCTCGCCCCGGGCCAGGCGGGTGCGCAGCTCGTCCCCGGGTGCGAGCCGGGACGCGTCGGTGACCAGCTGATCGTTGCAGAGGGTGATGCTGTAGCCCCGGGACAGGGTGGCCAGCGGACTCATGGCATCGAGCCGGGAGGCGGCCAGCGCCAGCCGGTGCCGGTTTTGCTCCAGCCGGCGGTCCAGCAGGCCGGCGAGCCGCCGCTCCAGGTGGAGCAGCCGTTCCCGCCCGTCTTGCAGGCGGCGGGCCGGATGCTGGTACTGCAGCCTCAGGCGCAGGGCTTCCAGGCGTTGCCCGGCCTGCTCCAGCCGGCGCTGCCAGGCCCGCGACAGGCGTAACTGCAGCTGGTCCAGGCCCTGGGCCTGTTGCTGCAGGCGGCGTTCGGGATGCTGGCGGCCGAGGCGCTGCTCCAGTTGCCGCAGGCGCAGGCCCTGGCCCTGCAGGTAGCGGCGCTGGGCCGAGGCCAGCCGCTGGCCCCACTGGTGCCATTGCAGGATTTGCGCCTCGCCGTCCCGGCTGACCAGTTCGGCGGCGGCGGAGGGGGTGGGGGCACGCAAGTCGGCCACCAGATCGCTCAGGGAGATGTCCACCTCGTGGCCGATGGCGCTGACCACCGGCAGGGCGGAAGCGGCGATGGCCCGTACCAGCCGTTCGTCGTTGAAGCACCAGAGATCTTCCAGCGAGCCGCCGCCCCGGGCCAGGATCAGCAGATCCGTTTCCGCCCGGCGGTTGGCGGCGGCCAGGGCCGACAGCAACTGGGGCACCGCCGCCTCGCCCTGCACCTGGCTGGGGTAGAGGACCACCCGCAGGTGGGGTGCGCGCCGGGCCAGCACGGTGAGGATGTCGTGCAGGGCCGCGCCGGTGGGCGAGCTGATGATGCCGATGCGGGCCGGATGGGCGGGCAGGGGGCGCTTGCGCCCGGCGTCGAACAGGCCCTCGGCACCGAGCCGCTGCTTGAGCGCCTCGAACTGCTGCTTGAGCAGGCCCTCGCCGGCGGGTGCCATGGTCTGGGCCACCAACTGGTAGTCGCCCCTGGGCTCGTACAGGGTGACTTTGCCGAAGATCAGTACCTGATCGCCGTCTTTGGGCCGGAAGGTGACGCTGCGGTTGTTGCCGCGGAACATGGCGCAACGCAGCTGGGACTGGTTGTCCTTGAGCGAGAAGTACCAGTGGCCGGATCCCGGCGTGGCCAGGTTGGAGATTTCCCCGGTCAGCCAGACCGCGCCCATTTCGCCTTCCAGCAGCAAACGGGCCTGGCGGTTGAGGCGGCTGACCGTGTAGATGTCCGTTAACTTTTCCTGATACAAAATGGCCCCTGAGTAGTATTTTTATATGAAAATAAACGGCTTTGCCCGATATTTTGCGCTTAATTTACCAAAATAACAAAAATCGCTTTACCGAAGGGGGGCGGATGCCTACAATTTGTCGGCAATATTTTTCCCCCAACCTATGGTGAATATTGCGATGCTTAGGATTGCCCAAGACGCCCTGACCTTTGACGATGTACTGCTGGTCCCAGCCCATTCCACCGTGCTGCCCAACACGGCCGATCTCCGCACCCGCCTGACCCGGGAAATCAATCTTAACATTCCTATCGTTTCCGCCGCCATGGACACGGTGACCGAGGCCGATCTGGCCATCGCCCTGGCCCAGGAAGGGGGCATCGGCTTTATTCACAAGAACATGTCTATCGAACAGCAGGCGGCGCAGGTGCGCAAGGTCAAGAAGTTCGAGAGCGGCGTGGTGTCCGATCCGGTCACCGTCCGTCCGGACATGACCATCGCCGACGTGCGGGAGCTGACCCGCCAGAACGGATTTGCCGGTTACCCGGTAGTGACGGCCGAGGGGGAACTGGTCGGCATCATCACCGGGCGGGATGTCCGTTTCGTACAGGACATGAGCAAGAAGGTGCACGAGGTCATGACCGGTAAGGAGCGGCTGGTGACGGTGCCGGTGGGCGCGGCTCGGGAGCAGGTTGAGGCCCTGATGCAGGAGCATCGCATCGAGAAAGTACTGGTGGTGGCCGCCAATGGCCAGCTGACCGGCATGATCAGCGCCAAGGACTTCCAGAAGGCCGAGAGCAAGCCCAACGCCTGCAAGGACGAGCAGGGCCGGCTGCGGGTGGGTGCGGCCGTGGGTGCCGCGCCGGGCAACGAAGAACGCATCGCCGCCCTGGTGGCCGCCGGTCTGGACGTGCTGCTGATCGACTCTTCCCACGGCCACTCCGAAGGGGTGCTGGAACGTATTCGTGAAACCCGCAAGGCCTATCCGAACCTGCCGATCATCGGCGGCAACGTGGCCACCGCCGCGGGCGCGCTCGCCCTGGCCGAGGCCGGCGCCAGCGCGGTCAAGGTCGGCATAGGCCCCGGCTCCATCTGTACCACCCGTATCGTGACCGGTTGCGGCGTACCCCAGATCACCGCCGTGGCCAACGCGGTCGAGGCCCTGAAGGGCACCGGCATTCCGGTGATCGCCGACGGCGGCATCCGTTTCTCCGGCGATATCGCCAAGGCCCTGGCCGCCGGCGCCCACTGCGTGATGATGGGCTCCATGTTCGCCGGTACCGAAGAGTCCCCCGGTGAAATCGAGCTGTTCCAGGGCCGTTCCTTCAAGTCCTACCGGGGCATGGGTTCGCTCGGCGCCATGACCAAGGGCTCCAGCGACCGCTACTTCCAGACCGACAACGCCGCCGACAAGCTGGTGCCGGAAGGCATCGAAGGCCGGGTGCCCTACAAGGGCAAGCTCAAGGAAATCATCCACCAGCAGATGGGCGGCCTGCGCAGCGCCATGGGCCTGACCGGCAGCGCTACCATCGACGACCTGCGCACCAAGGCGGAATTTGTTAAGATATCCGGCGCCGGCATCCAGGAATCCCATGTCCACGATGTGACCATTACCAAGGAAGCCCCCAACTACCGGCTGGGCTGAACCCGAAAGCAACAAACGGGGGAGCAATCCCCCGTTTTTCTATTGCCGTCTGGCCCCCCACAGGCGGCCCTTGAAACTAGTAGGAAGACGATGACCAAGAATATTCATGATAACCGGATCCTGATCCTGGATTTCGGCTCCCAATATACCCAGCTCATCGCCCGCCGGGTGCGGGAGCTTGGGGTGTACTGCGAGCTGTGGGCCTGGGACGTGACCGAAGCTCAGATCCGCGACTTCAATCCGAACGGTATCATCTTGTCCGGGGGGCCCGAGTCCGTCACCGAGGCCGGCAGCCCGCGGGCGCCGGAGTACGTGTTCAACGCCGGGGTGCCGGTGTTCGGCATTTGCTACGGCATGCAGACCATGGCAGAACAGCTGGGCGGCGCCGTGGCCGGCTCCAGCGAGCGGGAGTTCGGCTATGCCCAGGTGCAGCGGGTGGCCGAGTGCGCCCTGTTCGCCAACATCGAAGACGCCATTGACGACCAGGGCAACGCCCTGCTCGACGTGTGGATGAGCCACGGCGACAAGGTGGTGGCCCTGCCCGAAGGCTTCACCAAGGTGGCCCAGACCGGCAGCTGCCCCTTCGCCGCCATGGCCGACGAGCAGCGCCGTTTCTACGGCGTGCAGTTCCACCCCGAGGTGACCCACACCCGCCAGGGCGCGCGCATGCTGGAGCACTTCGTGCGCGGCATCTGCGGCTGCGAGGCGCTGTGGACCCCGGCCTCCATCATCGAGGACGCGGTGGCCCGCATCCGCGAGCAGGTGGGCGACGGCAAGGTGTTGCTGGGCCTGTCCGGCGGCGTGGACTCCTCCGTGACCGCCATGCTGCTGCACCGGGCCATAGGCCCGCGGCTGACCTGCGTGTTCGTGGACAACGGCCTGCTGCGCCTGAACGAGGCGGACCAGGTGCTGGAAATGTTCGGCGATCACTTCGGCCTCAATATCGTGCACGTCAACGCCGAGCAGCGCTTCCTGGCCGCCCTGGCCGGCGAAAACGATCCGGAAGCCAAGCGCAAGATCATCGGCCGGGTGTTTATCGAGGTGTTCGACGAGGAAGCGGGCAAGATCCAGGACGTGAAGTGGCTGGCCCAGGGCACCATCTATCCGGACGTGATCGAATCCGCCGGCTCCGCCACCGGCAAGGCGCACGTGATCAAGTCCCACCACAACGTGGGTGGCCTGCCGGAAGACATGGAGCTCAAGCTGGTCGAGCCGCTGAAGGAGCTGTTCAAGGACGAGGTGCGCAAGGTCGGCCTGGAACTGGGCCTGCCCTACGACATGCTCTACCGCCACCCCTTCCCGGGCCCGGGCCTGGGCGTGCGGGTGCTGGGCGAAGTGAAGAAGGAATACTGCGACCTGCTGCGCCGGGCCGACGCCATCTTCATCGAGGAGCTGCACAAGCATGACCTGTACAACAAGGTCAGCCAGGCCTTCACCGTCTTCCTGCCGGTGCGCTCGGTCGGCGTGATGGGCGACGCCCGCAAGTACGACTGGGTGGTGTCCCTGCGCGCGGTGGAAACCATCGATTTCATGACCGCCCACTGGGCGCACCTGCCCTACGACTTCCTGGGGCATGTGTCCAACCGGATCATCAACGAAATCGACGGCATCAGCCGCGTGGTGTACGACATCTCCGGCAAGCCGCCCGCGACCATCGAGTGGGAGTGACCGGTTTAACTGAACGGACATACTAAAAAGGCGCTTAGGCGCCTTTTTAATTGTCATCCCTAAACTATCGCTGTTGGCAAGCGTGGATCAAAGGCGCCGCGTCCAGTATCAGCCAAGGTAAAGCCAGCGAGGATAATCAATCCTCTTGCTCTCTTGCTCTCTTGCAGCTCTTGTTGTTCACAGTTATTATTTGTTCATGATTCATGAACGGTGTTTTGGTATGAACGGTAACGCGACCTTGCTGATGTTGGCCATGAATAATCTGCCCTCGCACATCCAGGGCGAGTCTACCTTTGATCCAAAGCCGGATGGCCATCCTTACTCTGATGCCCAGGTCACCCTGACGGTACACGGCGAACGCTACCGGTTTAGCGTTGAAATAAAGCATATCCACCGTAAAGAAAGCCTCACAGCACTCCTGGACGCCGCTCGTCCCGACACCCTGCTGGTGTGCAACAGACTGACCGTTCATCTCGCCGACTTTTGCTCCAGCAACGCTATCAATTTCATCGATGAGGCCGGTAACGCCAGGGTGAGCTGTAACGGGCTGAATCTGTGGATTGAGGGGAGAAATAGCTCCGTAAGTCCTTCTGCAACTCAGCAGCAGGCAAAGCCGGGGCTGGGCTTTATGAAGCTGGTGTTTGCCTTGTTGGCTGATGAGGATGTGTTACGTTTACCATTTCGAGCCATTGCCGAGATGGCAAATATTTCATTGGGTATGGTCAGCAAGGGGTTTAAACACCTGGAGTCTGAAAAGCTTGTCAGTCTGGGCAGTACCCGGCGCATTCTGGATAAGGAAGCCCTTTATCACATCTGGATTGAACACTATCGCACCGTATTAAGACCAAAACTCGGTGGGATAAGACTGGTGGCTCCGGGTGACTGGCGAGAGATCCCCTTAACACCCAAAGATTGCTGGGGGGGGGAAGTGGCCGCCGATGAACTGACGGGCTACCTACAGCCTTATGAGTTACAGCTTTTTACCTTTGAGCCACTGCAGAAAAGGCTTGCTCTGCTCAAGGCAAAGCCTGACCCTGCCGGCAGACTCTGGTTAGTTCCGGCCTTCTGGTGGAAGGGGCTGGACATTAATATCAACGCCAAGGCATTGCTGGCTGTTGCCGAACTGCTTGCAAGCAGCGATAGCCGAAACAAAGAGGTTGCCGAACTCATCAATGAGCAATATCTACACCTTAAAACACTCCCTGAAACCTGGGTTTGAGCCTGTACTGACACTGATCACCCGCACAACCAGGCAAACCGGAGTGCCATTTTTTGTTGCTGGGGCAACGGCGAGAGATCTCGTTCTGTATCATGTATTTGGCCGGGATCCCGGTCGTCAGACCCGGGATATTGATACCGGTATTCTGGTGCCGGATTGGGACGCTTTCTCCCGAGTAAGGCAGGCTTTGCTGGATGCTGGTTTAACCGTAACCAATAGAGTCCATCGACTTAAAGACCCCGACAGTGGCTTGCCAATTGATATTATTCCATTTGGTGCCATAGCCGATGCCGCAGGTGAAATACAGTGGCCACCAGAGCATGCTGTCACCATGTCGGTGGCTGGATTTCAGGAAGCTTATGATGCCGCCTTATCAGTAGAGTTAGGGCAGGGCGATACCATCAAAGTCGCGTCATTGGCCGGGCTGACTCTGCTAAAGTTGATTGCCTGGCAGGAGCGGGGAAAAGAGAGCAGCAAAGACGCGGCTGACTTTTTAACCATTCTGCTTGAGTATCAGCATGTTCAGGAGGATCGTCTGTGGGAGCCTTATGTCCCGGCAGAACGCCTGGAGTATGATACCGAGAGGCAAGGGGCTTTCCTGCTCGGGTACGATTTGAAGATGATCTTGTCCGAGCCAGCGACCAGCCCGGATACCGTCAGCCGGATAACCGCATTGGCGGCTGATATTGATGGACTGGTCGGGGCTCAGTTCAGAACTCAGAACCTCTGCGGTTACGAGAGGATAGAGCAGCTGCAACAGGACTTTTGGACGGGACTGGAGTTGTAAGAGCAGCCTCGAGTCAGCAAAAAATTAATAAAATTCTATACGTGGTATTTTTCTTGGTATCGAAGGGATTGTGCTTAGTAAAATATTGATATTTAAAGGCTAAATCCCACTCTTGATAATAGAGTGGGAATAAGCGCAAGCTTGCCAGACTGAACCAGGGGCGCCGCGGCGCCCCTGGTTTTTATCTGGCAGAT
>NZ_NMUO01000006.1 GCF_002237365.1 Zobellella denitrificans | reverse complement strand
CTGCCGGCCCGCGCGGGCACCGGCCTGGATCTGGGCTGCGGCAGCGGCTGGTTCCTGCCCGTCCTCAAGCAACGGGCCGAGCGGCTGCTGGCGCTGGACCTGTCGCCGGCCATGCTGCAGCAGGCGGCGACCAAGGCAAAGGTGGAGCCCATCTGCGCCGACATGGACCGGCCGCCGCTGCCCGAGCACAGCCTGGACTTTATCTTCGCCAACCTCTGCCTGCAGTGGAGCGCCGATCCCGCCGCCTGGCTCGCCCAGTGGAGCGCCCGGCTGAGATCCGGCGGCGTGATGGTGTTTTCCACCCTGCTGGCGGGCAGCCTGCACGAGCTGGAAGCCGCCTGGCGGCAGGTGGACAATCATGCCCATATCAACCGTTTTATCGGGCAGGAGCAACTGGCGGCCCACCTGGCCGCCACCGGCCGGCGCTGGCGGCTGGAGCGGGCCGACATCCGCCTGGCCTACCCCGAGCTCAAGGGATTGCTGCTGGATCTGAAAGGCATCGGCGCCAACCGCATCAATAGCGACCGCCGCCCCGGCCTGCTCGGCAAAGAGGCCTGGCAGCGGCTCAATCTGGCCTATGCTAAAGACCGGCAAGGACAATGCGTGGCCAGCTATCACCTGGCCTATGGAGTGATTTATGGCTAAGACGTTTTTCGTGACCGGCACCGATACCGAGGTGGGCAAGACCTTCGTGACCCGCGCCCTGATGCGGGCGGCCAGGCAGGCCGGCAAAAAGGTGCTGGGCTACAAGCCGGTGGCCTCCGGCTGCGACTGGGTGGAGGGCGAGCTGAAAAACAGCGACGCCCTGGGGCTGCAGGCCGAGTCCAGCATCCCGCTGCCCTACGCCATGCACAACCCCTACGCCTTCGCCCCGGCCATCGCCCCCCATATCGCCGCGCGGGAGGCCAGTGAGCTCATCAGCATTGCCCGCATCGGCGAGGGCCTGGCCCGGCTCAAGGAAACCGCCGCCGACTGGATTTTTGTGGAAGGCGCGGGGGGCTGGCGGCTGCCGCTGGACGAACGGCACTTTTTGTCGGACTGGGTGAAGAAGGAGCACCTGCCGGTGATCCTGGTGGTGGGCGCCCGGCTGGGCTGCATCAACCACGCCCTGCTCACCCTGGAGGCCATCCGCCACGACGGCCTGGTGGTGGCCGGCTGGGTGCTGAACCGGGTGGATCCGCAGATGAGCCACTACCAGGACAACGCCAATACCCTTAAGCAATTGATTTCCGCGCCCTTGTTGGGTGAAATACCCTGGCTGGAAGAAGGCGGGGCCGAGGCGGTCGACAGCTTTGTCGATCTGTCGCCGCTGCTCAAATAGGGCGGAGCAGGCCGAAATAATTCGCCGGCCTCGTCTTGAAATTTGCGTAACCGGACATATTATGTCGACAGACCTCTTTGTTTAAGGAAACCCCTATGAAACGCATTCTGCTGTTTATTGCCACCAACCTGGCCGTGGTAGTGGTGCTGGGCGTGGTGCTGAACATCGTGTTTTCGATGCTGGGCATTGATCGCAGCAGCATCGGCGGACTGCTGGTGTTCTGCGCCGTGTTCGGCTTTGGCGGCGCCACCATCTCCCTGTTTATGTCCAAGTGGATGGCCAAGCGGGCCTACAACGTGCAGGTGATCACCCAGCCGCGCAACGAAATGGAACACTGGCTGGTGACCACGGTCGCCCGCCAGGCCCAGCAGGCCGGCATCGGCATGCCCGAGGTGGGGGTTTACAACTCGCCCGACATGAACGCCTTTGCCACCGGCGCCCGCCGCAACGATTCCCTGGTGGCGGTGTCTTCCGGCCTGATGTACAGCATGAGCCGGGACGAGGCCGAAGCCGTGCTGGCCCACGAGGTAAGCCATATCGCCAACGGCGACATGGTGACTCTGACCCTGATCCAGGGCGTGGTGAACACCTTCGTGATGTTTTTCGCCCGCATCGTGGCCAACATCATCAGCAGCTTCCTGAGCCGCGGCGAGCAGGAAGAAGGCGGCGGCCTGGGCGGCCTGGCCTACTTCGGCGTGGTGATGGTGCTGGAAATCGTGTTCGGCATCCTGGCCTCCATTATCGTCATGTGGTTCAGCCGCCAGCGCGAATACCGCGCCGACGAAGGCGCCGCCCGCCTGGTGGGCAAAGAGAAGATGATCGCCGCCCTCGAGCGCCTGCGCCGTGGCCCGGAAACCGAGCTGGAAGGCTCGCTGGCCGCCTTCGGCATCAACGGCAAGCGCCACAGCGAGCTGTTTATGAGCCACCCGCCCATCGAAAAACGCATCCAGAGCCTGCGCGAATTGCGTTGATCCTTTTGTAGTTTGGTCTCTGTTTACCCCGGCCTGGCCGGGGTTTTTTTGTGTCCGAATCGACGGCGAGGGGTGAGGAGTGAGGTGTTAGGAGTGAGGAGTGGGGAGTGAGGGGAACCTTGGGGCGCGGGCGACCCGCCCGCATGAGGGTGGCACCGAGCTGCTGTAGATGCCGCTGTAGATGCCGCTTTAGCTGGCATGAACCGGCATGAACCGGCACAAACCGGCGGGAAAGGATGCCCAATTTCCGCATTCCCCGCCCTTTGCAGGTTTGCGCCACGTAAACGGGCGCCTACAGGTGAGATATCGCACTGCTCACGTTTTAAACTGATCGGCGCTCTAGAGCGCCATATAGTTTAAAACTTAGGCAACGCCTTTCCCCTTTGTCGGAGGCGTCGATGGCTTCTGACGAGGTGTAGTCCGCCGTCCCCGCTCAGAGTTCCCCGCCTTCCAGCTGGGACAGGGCGATCACCGCCTGGGTGCGGTTCTTCACCCCCAGCTTGCGGAAGATGGCGGTGACATGGGCCTTGATGGTGGCTTCCGACACCTCCAGCTCGTAGGCGATCTGCTTGTTGAGCTTGCCTTCCGACAGCATGGTCAGCACCTTGAACTGCTGGGGGGTGAGGCTGGCGAGACGGTCGGCGATATTGTCCTCAGGGGCGTTTTCCAGGCTGATGCCTTCGGGAAACCAGGTGTCGCCTTCCAGTATGGTATTGAGGGCGCTGACCAGGGTGCGCATGGGGGCGGACTTGGGGATAAAGCCCAGGGCGCCGAAGCGCATGGCCTGCTGCACCACGGCGGGCTCCTCGCTGGCGGACACCACCACCACCGGCAGTTCCGGGTACTGGTTGCGCAACTGGGCCAGGCCGGAAAAGCCGCTGGCCCCGGGCATCTTCAGATCCAGCAGCAGCAGATCCACCTCGCCGGTGTCGCTCAGCAGCTGCATCAGGTTGTCGATGCTGTCCACTTCCTGCAGCTGGGCGCCTTCCACCGCCAGTTGCACCGCCTGGTGCAGGGCGTTGCGAAACAGGGGATGGTCATCGGCAATGATAATGCTGTAGCCCGTTTCCATGGTGTTGTCTGAATCCTTGTGTCCGTGAGTGTTCAATGGAAACTGCTCCCATCGTTTTTCCCTTGGTATGATAGGGCTTTAGGCCCGGCCTGAGAACAGGGCGGGGTGATTTTCGTGATCCATCCGGGGGTCGGCCTCTTTCCCGGATGCCGGGGCCGAGCTTGGCCATTCGACGGCTCTGCCCGGCGCGTCAATATTACCCTATGCCGGCGGCGGCACTATTGCCCCGTCCCGTGGTCATACTGGTGTTTTCGTTATGGGGTCCGAGTGGTGTATGGTTGGCGCAACCTTTGCCGGACGTCCGGGTTGAAGAATTAAATGAGGAAATCCTTAATGTTTCGAAAATGCGTGCTGGTGCTTTGCGGGGTGATGGCGTCCGGTAACCTGGCGGCCCGGGATATCGAGCAACTGAGGGCCGAGTTCAACGTGCTGCTCAACGGCGATCAGACCCGGGGGGTCAACACCCTGGCCATCGATCGCAACAAGGAACGCTACCACGTGCACTTCGCCCTCCAGCACTGGCTGCTGGACGTGGATCAGCGCTCCAGCTTCGACTGGGAAGACTGCACCGCCCGGCCCGACACCTTCAACTACAAGGCCAGTGCCATGGGGGTGCGGCGGGAAGAGCGGCTGGTGTTCGATCAGCAGACCGACATGGTGCTCTACCAGGATCGCAAGGGCGACCAGTTGCTGTCGGCCGAAGGCGGCGCCTTCGATCCGGTCAGCTTCTTCTTCGAGGCCCGTTGCGATCTGATGGCCGGCAAAACGGAGCTGACCTACCCGGTGGTACGGGATGGCGAGATCAAGTCCACCACCTTCAAGGTGGTGGGGGAGGAGGCCGTCCGTACCGGTGTCGGTACCTTCGACACCCTGGTGGTGGAGCGGGATCGGGGTGACAGCAAGCGCAAGACCCGCTTCTGGGTGGCGCCGGAGCTGGATTACCTGCTGGTGCAGATAAGCCACGAGGAAAACCGCCAGTTGGCGGTGACCGTGACCCTCGACAAGCTGAGCTACAGCCTGGTGGACGGCAAGGCGCAGCTGGCGACGACCGGGGCTCAGCCCGTCGCGACCGACTGATCCACCAGCAGGTGTTCGCTGCAGATACGGCAGCGGCCCTTTTCCTTGGCCCGGTACAGGGCCCGGTCTGCCCGCACCAGCAGATCGTTGGTGCCGTCGTGGTTGTGAGCCTCGGTCAGGCCGCCGCTGAAACTGAAGCTGATGGTCCTGTCGGCCAGGTAGAGCGGGGTGGCGGAAACGGTGTCCAGCAGGCGCCGCGCCAGGTGCAGCCCCTGCTGGTGGTCCGTGTCCGGCAATATCAGCAGAAACTCTTCCCCGCCGATGCGCGCCAGTACATCGGTGTCCCTTATCGCCTGCCGGCCGACCTTGGCGAAATGGCGCAATACCTTGTCGCCGATGTCGTGGCCGTGCTGATCGTTGATCTGCTTGAAGTGGTCGATATCCACCATCACGATGCAGAAGGGGTGGCCGTAGCGTTGCAGCTTGGCCAGTTCGTACTGCAGCCTGGCCTCGGCGGCCCGGCGGTTGGGGCACTGGGTCAGGGCGTCGGTGGTGGCCAGTTGCTTGAGCTGCTGGTTCAGGCGCACCAGCTCGGTATTGGCCCGGCCGATCGCCAGCCGATGGCGCCGGTTGCGCTTCAGGGTCAGTATGGTGAGCAGTCCTCCCCAGAGCGAGCCGGTGGCCGCCAGGGTGATGATGAGCGCCAGGTTGTCCCTTTCCCGGGCCAGGTGGTAGATGGCGGCGGCGTCCGCCAGGGCATAGACCCGGTAGTCGCCGTTGTCGGTGGTCCTGCTGGTCAACAGCACCGGGCTCTGCTGCGGGCCGAGCAGCTGGATCTCGGGCAGCAGCGGACTCATGACGATGGGCAGGGGAGCGGGTTGCGCTGTGCTGTCCGGCGCAGGGGCCTGTCCGCTGCCGAGCGAATGCAGCAGCCAGTCGGGATTGTCGGCCAGGGAGATGATGCCATCCGGATCCGTGACCAGCAGCTCTATGCGGTAGGCTCGCCGGCCGATGCCGTTGACGGCGGCCTTGACCAGCAGGGTGGCGTTGCCGGCGCCGGGTACGGGCGCGGCATAATAGAGGGTGGCCTGTTGCTGCTCGGGCTCGAGGATAAAGCGGGAGACCGGCTGGCGGTTGCCGAGGAAGCGGTTGAGCTCCGGTGGCGAGGGGCTGTCCGCGCCCTGGGCCAGCAGCCGGCCCCGGGCGTCGACGAGCCAGATGCCACCCAGCCCGAAGTTTTCGCGGAAGCGATCCAGATCCGCCTGCAGGGGAGCGGCCTGGCGCGGGCTGTTCAGGAAGGCGCGCAGGCTGGAGAGGGAGGCCAGGGTGTGGGCAATGTCCTTGATCTGCTGGCTGCCCCGCTGCAGATCCTGGATGGCGGTGGCGGCGGCCAGGCTGCCCTGTTGCCTGAGCTCTTCCTGCTGGGCCAGGATGCGCAGCCCTATCCAGTGGCGGCTGATAAACCAGCTCGACAGCGCCACCGCCACCAGCAGCAGCAGAATGGCACCGAAGCCATAGTAATCCCGGGGCAGCCAGCGAGTTTTGTTGTGCAGCATCATCCGCGTACCTGTGCGGCCCGGGGGCCTTGTTATCGTTGGGGGTGAGAGCGCTTTTATTTTAGTAGAGAAACGCGGGGACGGTGGCGTGGCAGTGGTGCACGGTTAAAGTTGCAAGTCATATGCCTGTTATGATGATCCAGATCAACGGCGATCCGGAGCCGATGCCACAGTATGGGATCCGCAGAGGGGATGAATGCCTGACCCCGGGAGTGATTATGCGCCTGACCCATTACACCGACTATGCCCTCAGGGTACTGATATACCTGAACCTGCACCGCTCGCGCCGCTGCACGGCGCCGGAGATTGCCGCCCATTTCCGGGTATCCCACCACCATCTGCGCAAGGTGATCCAGGATCTGCACCAGCGGGGCTATGTCACCACCATCCGGGGCAAGGGGGGCGGCCTGCACCTGCTGCGGGCCCCCGAGCAGATAGTGATAGGCACCCTGGTGCGGGAGCTGGAGCCGGACATGAAGCTGACCGACTGTTTCGAGTCGCGCCACCACTGCGTCATCGCCCCGGCCTGCCGGGGCCGGCAGATGTTCAGCCTGGCGCTGAAGCAGTTCCTGGCGGTGCTGGATCAGCACACCCTGGCGGATCTGATGCCGGCCCGGGTGCGCGGCCAGTGCATCGAGCTGCTCTATCAGGAGTGATGCCGGTACCGGGCCAGCTTGTCGTACAGGGTCTTGCGGGGAATGCCGAGCCGCTCGGCGGCCAGGGCCACGTTGCCGTCGGCCCGGGCCATGGCCGACTGGATCAGTTGCTGCTCCAGCTCCGCCAACTGCTGGGGCAGGGAGAGGCGGGTGTCGCTGCCGGCAGGCGGCAGCACCCCCAGCACGTACTGCTCCGCGGTATGGCGCAGCTCGCGCACGTTGCCCGGCCAGTCCCGCTGCAGCAGTTGCTGCATCAGTTCGTCGCCGGGGGGCGGCGTCTCCCGGTTGTACTGAGCCTTGGCCTGCTCCACGAAGTGCAGGAACAGCAGCGGTATGTCGGCCCGTCGTTCACGCAGGGGCGGCAGCGCCAGGGTGACCACGTTGAGCCGGAAATAGAGATCGGAGCGGAACAGTCCGGCCTCGCCGGCGCTCTGCAGATCGATCTTGGTGGCGGCCACCACCCGGGCATCCACCTCGATAAGCTTGTTGCCGCCGAGCCGTTCCAGCACCGACTCCTGCAGCACCCGCAGCAGCTTGGCCTGCAGGTTGAGCGGCATGCCTTCTATCTCGTCGAGGAAGAGGGTGCCGCCGTCGGCGTGCTCCACCTTGCCGATGCGGCGCTTGGTCACGCCGGTGAAGGCGCCGGGCTCGGCGCCGAACATCTCGCTCTCGAAGATGGACTCGGGCAGGGCGGTGCAGTTGACCGCCACGAAGTTCCCCTTGCGGCCGCTGCCCTGGTGCAGGCTGCGGGCCACCATCTCCTTGCCGGTGCCGGTTTCCCCCAGGATAAGCACGCTGGCGCTGGTGTCGGCGATATTGTCGATCTGCCGGCGCAGCAGCTCGATCTGCGGGCTGTGGCCGAGCAGCAGGCCCGGATCCCGGCGGGCCGCCAGCTGCTCGCGCAGGCGGCGGTTTTCCAGCACCAGGGCGCGCTTGTCCATGGCCCGGCGCAGGCTGTGCAGCAGTTGCTCCGGTTCATAGGGCTTCTCGAAGAAATCCTGGGCGCCCTGGCGCATGGCGGCCACCGCCATGGGAATGTCGCCGTGGCCGGTCAGCAGCAGCACCGGCAGCTCGGCGTCCTGCTGGCGCAGTTGCTGCAGCAACTGCAGGCCGTCCATGCCCGGCATGCGTACGTCGGACAGCACCACCACCGGCGCCTCGGGGGGCAGCGCCTGCAAGGCCTGCTCGGCCCGGGCGAAGCCGCGGGCCTTGATGTCGGACAGCAGCAGGGTCTGCAGCAGGGTCTGGCGCACGTCGTCGTCGTCCTCGACCAGCCAGACTTCAATCTCGGGGTTGTTCATGCTCTCTCCAGATCAGGGTAAAACAGGCCCCGCCCTCGGGCCGGGCGGCGATCGCCAGCCGGCCGTCGCTGGCCTCCACCAGATCCCGCACTATCGCCAGGCCCAGCCCCAGCCCCTGTCCCGCCTGCTTGGTGGAGAAGAAGGGCTCGGTGACCTTGTCGAGCAGCTCGGGTGCGATGCCGGGGCCATTATCCCACAGGCGGAGGCGGCGGTCGTCCGCGTCCAGGGTGATGGCGGCGTCCGCGGTGTCCGCCAGGGCGTCCAGGCCATTGCCGATCAGGTTGGCCAGTACCTGCTCCAGGGCGTGCAGCTCCATCGGCAGCACCACCCCTGGCGCGGGGCGGTGGAGGCGGACGCCCTGTTCCTCGACCCGGGGGCCGAGCCAGCTCAGCACATTGTCCAGCGCCTCGTCCAGCCGGGCCCGGCCGCGGGTCTTGCGGCGGGTGGCGGCGAACAGCTTGAGCTGGGAGGTCAGCCGGGCGATGCGGTCCACCAGCCGGCCCATGGTCTGCAGGCTCTGCTCCACCTGATCGGCATGGCCGCGCTGGGCCAGCAGCAGGGTGTTGACCGACTGGTTCCTGAGCGCGGTGAGCGGCTGGTTGATCTCGTGGGCCACGCTGGCCGCCATCTGCCCCAGGGCGGCCAGCCGGTTGACCTGGATCAGTTCGTGTTGCATGGATCTGAGCCGGGCTTCGGCCTGGAAGCGCTCCTGTACCTGCCGCTCCAGCTGGCGGTTGGAGGCGGCCAGGGCGGCGGTGCGCGCCATCACCTTGCGCTCCAGCTCGCCCTTGGCCCTGAGCTGGGCCTGCACATAGCGGCGGCGCTGGCGCCAGTAGAGCAACAGCAGCACCAGGGCGATGATGCTCACCCCCGCCACGGCGGTGACCAGGCTGGCGGTGTCGTACAAGGGCCGGCTCGGCCACCACAGCTGCAGCCGCCAGCGCAGCCGGGGCAGGGGCAGCTCGCTCACCCGGTACTGGTGGCCCTGCCAGGACAGCTGCTCGCCCTGGCGGCCAAGCGCCAGGGGGGTGAGGGACATGGGATGGTACTGGCGGGTGCGTTCCAGCCGCGCACGGGCCTGGGGGGACAGGGGAAGCAGGGTCTGGAACTTGAGTTCGGCACGGGAGGCCAGGGCGATCACCTGGTCGGGGTCCACCACCATCACCAGATCCTGGGCCGGCTGCCAGCTCCGCTCCAGCTCGAGCAGGGTGATCTTGGTGGCCAGCACCCCGGTGACCCCGGCTTCCCGCCCCAGGCGCAGGCCGAAGAAGTAGCCGGGAATGCCGGTGGTGGCGCCCACGCCATAGAACTCGCCGAAGCTGCCTTCGAGGGCGTCGGTGAAATAAGGACGGAAGCGGTAGTTCTGGCCGATAAAGGAGTGGGGCTGATCCCAGTTGCTGGCGGCCAGGGTGGTGCCCTCGCCGTCCATCATGTAGAGCGCCTCCACTCCGGTGTCCGCCGCCAGTTGCGCCAGCAGCAGGTTGGCCTGGTGCAGGGCTTGCGCATTCCGGGGCGAGGCCAGGGCGCGAAGCAGCACCGGGTGGGAGCGCAGGGCGCGGGGGATGTTCTCGAAGCGGGCGATCTCCGACTCCAGCGCCGCCCGGTATACCAGCAGTTGCTGCTGGGCCCGGAGTTCCTGCTCCGTGGCCTGGCGTTGCCAACTGCCGTGCCAGATCCAGGCCAGCAGCAGGGCGAACAGGGTGATGCCGAGCAACCACAGCAGTCGCTTCTTGAGTGGGGTATTCAGTCGACCTCCGCAACCTCACAGGCGGTGAGGGTAACGCCGTGCCCGGCCGGCAGCCAGTGGCTCAGGGGCCGGCAGGGCCCCGAGCCCGGGCACAGGGTATATTCGCCGGTAAATTCCGAGCCGGCAAGGGTTAGCTGCGCCAGGTGCAGATCCGGGTGCCAGCGCCAGGCGCCGCCTTCCAGCCGGGCCTCGGGCGGCGGCTCCATGCCGGCGCCAGAGCCCCGCACGCTGGCCTCCACCAGGTGCAGCCGGTCCCCGTCGACCCGGTAGTGCTCGCTCCAGCGGATCTTCTCCACCGAGTGATCCCAGCTCAGGGTGAGGCTGCCGGTCAGCAGCATCACCAGGGCGGATCCCGAGGCCAGGCAGATCATCAGGCCACCGCCAGCGCCCGCTGGCGACGGTACCGCCACCAGTGGCGCCCCAGCAGCAGGGCGGCCAGCCCCAGGCCGAGCTCGTCGGTGAGCGGCAGCGAGAACACCAGCAGGGCGGCGGCGGCCACGGCGGCCAGCCGCTCCCACCAGGCGAAGGGGGCCAGCCAGTAGCCGATGGCGCCCATGCCCCACAGCGACACTGCCAGCAGCGCCTTGAACACCACGAAGACGGTGGCGGCGAGACCGGCATCGCCCTGCAGCATCAGCTCGGGGGCGTACACCGCCATATAGGGCACCACGAAGCCGGCGATGGCGATTTGCAGCGAGCGGATGCCTATTTTCAGCCCCGAGGCCTTGGCGATGGGCGAGGCGGCGAAGGCGGCCAGGGCCACCGGCGGGGTCAGATCCGCCATGATGCCGAAGTAGAACACGAACATGTGCGACACGATCAGCGGCACGCCGAGTTCGAGCAGCGCCGGGGCGGCGATGGAGCTGGTGATGATGTAGTTGGGGATGGTGGGAATGCCCATGCCCAGCACCAGGCAGGTGAGCATGGTCAGCGCCAGGGACAGCAGCAGGCTGTGCTCGCCCAGCTGGATGATGTAGCCGGCGACGATGGTGGCGGCGCCGGTGAGCGAGATCACGCCGATGATGACCCCCACCAGGGCGCAGGCCACGCCCACCGGCAGGGCGTGCAGGGCGCCCTGGTAGAGGGCGTTGACCACGGTGGCGAGGATGCCCTGCTCGCGTTTGGCCAGCAGCAGCACGGTGAGCACCGCCACGATCACGAAGATGGCGGTGATGCCGAACTGGTTGAAGGTGGCGCAGGCCAGGCCCAGGCCAATCCAGAAGGCGTAGCGCAGCCCCTTGGGACCCAGGTGTTTGGCGATGCCGTTGCCCATGATCAGCACCACGGTGAGCGCCAGGCCCATCATGCCGGCGAACAGGGGGGTGAACCCGGAGAACAGCATCACCACCAGCGCCACCAGCGGCAGCAGCAGGTACCAGCGGCTCTTGAGCGCGGCCAGGGGGCTCGGGCATTCATCCTTGGGCAGGCCGTGCAGGCCGGCGCGGCCCGCCTCCAGGTGCACCATCAGGAAGACGGTAAAAAAGTAGAGCACGGCGGGGATCAGCGCGGCCTTGGTGATCTCCACATAGGGCACGTTGATGGTTTCGGCCATGATAAAGGCCACGGCGCCCATCACCGGCGGCATGATCTGGCCGCCCATGGAGCTGGTGGCTTCCACCGCGCCGGCAAACTCGGCCCGGTAGCCGAACTTCTTCATCAGCGGAATGGTGAACTGGCCGGTGCTGACCACGTTGGCCACGCCGGAGCCGTTGATGGTGCCCATCATGCCGGAGGACAGCACCGACACCTTGGCCGGGCCGCCACGGGTGTGGCCCACCGAGCCGATGGCCACGTCGTTGAACAGCTTGAGCATGCCCGCCTGCTCGAGGAAGGCGCCGAACAGGATAAACAGGAAGATGTAGCTCGACGACACATAGGTGGGGGTGCCGTAGATGCCTTCGGTGCTGAAGGCCAGCTGCGACACTACCTGATCCAGGCCGTAGCCCCGGTGCATCAGGGCGTCGGGCAGGTACTGGCCGAACAGGGCATAGGCAACGAAGGCCAGGCAGATCAGCGGCAGGGCCCAGCCCATCAGCCGGCGGGCGGCGTCGAACACCATCACCAGGGTGACGCTGCCGATGACCCAGTCCGCCTGGTTCATGTCGCCGGCGCGATAGATGAGGTCCGCCTCGAACCACCAGTGGTAGAAGGCGAACAGCAGGGCGAGGGCGCCCAGCAGCATGCTCCAGACGGACGGCCGGGACAGGGACTGGCCGCGCGCCCCGTAGAGCTGGTACACCAGAAACAGCAGAAAGCCGACGTGGATGGCCCGCACCACGGTGGTGGACAGGGGGCTGAAGGCGGCGGTGACTATCTGGAAGATGGAAAAGGCCAGGGCGCCGTAGAAAATCAGCGCGTGGGGCCGGGTATTGGCACTGTTCATCATGCTTGCTCCTGGGGACGGCGCCCGGGGCGCCGCCTCCTGTGGCCGGATGTGTTCCGGCCTTGTGTTATATGGGGTCGAGGGGGTGGGGGGAGCCGCTCCCCCCAGGGCTCAGTTCAGCAGGCCCTTTTCCTTGAAGTAGCGCTCAGCGCCCGGGTGCAGCGGCAGCGGCAGCCCTTCCACCGCCAGCTCGGGATCGATGCCGTGGGCGGCGCTGTGGGCGTTGCCCAGGGCGGGCAGGTTCTCATAGACCTGCTTGGCCATCTGGTAGGCGGTGTCGTCGGAGACCTTCTCGTGGGTGACCAGCAGGTTGCTGATGCTGACGGTGGGCACGTCCGCGTCCTGGCCGGTGTAGGTGCCGGCGGGGATCACCCCGGTGCGGTAGGCGTCATTGCCGATGCGGGCGACCACCTCCTCGGGAATGGGGATGAACACCACCGGGGCGTGGGAGGCCAGATCCCGGAAGGCGGCCATGCCGAGGCCGGCGGACTGCAGGGTGGCGTCCAGCTGGCGGTTTTTCATCAGTTCCACCGACTCGCCGAAGGGCAGGTATTCGGTACGGGAGAAATCCTCGTAGCCGAGGCCGGCGGCCTTGAAGATGGCGCGGGCATTGAGTTCGGTACCGGAGCGGGGGGCGCCGACCGAAATGCGCTTGCCCTTGAGATCTTCCAGGCTGGTGATGCCGCTGTCGGCCCGGGCCACGATCTGGATATAGTTGGAATAGGTGGAGCCCACGGCACGCAGTTTTTTCAGCGGCGCCTGGAAGCCGGCTTCCTCCACCCCGTTCCAGGCGTCGGCCACGCTGTCGGCCAGGGCGAAGCCGATCTCGCCCCGCCCGCGATCCAGCAGGGTCAGGTTTTCCACCGAAGCGCGGGTCGCCTGCACCTGCACCCGGGCGTTGGGGATGTGTTCGCCGTAGAGCTGGGAAATGGCCACGCCGAGCGGGTAGTAGACGCCGCTGGTGCCGCCGGTGAGCACGTTGATGAACTCGTTGGCCTGGGTGGCGGTAACGGAGAGGGCCAGGGTGGCGCCGAGCAGACAGTGTTTGATGACCTTCATTGGTTAGCTTCCTTGGTTATGGGTGTGCAGCAATAAGGTTGCAGTTTTGATGCCAATGGTTAATAGGATGTTTTGTGTGGTAAGTTGTTGATTTAAATGAGAGCCTTTAAGAGGGTATTCCGGGTTTTCAGAATTTTTGCGGATGTTGTTCTGATTTTTCAGAAGGCTGGGCGGTGACGGCCCATGCCGTTATCCGGCCCCTGTAGTATGATCGGGCCCGGCCACAGGCCTGGTACCAGGATAATCACAAGGAGCCGACATTGATTTTGCTGAGTTTGGTGGTGCTGGCGATCGCCGCCCGGGGCGTGGACTGGCGGGCATGGCTGGCGGACAAGCCACGGCAGCACCTGTGTTTCGGGGCGGCCATCGCCCTGGTGCCCCTGTGGTGGCTGCAGGCCGGTGTCAAGGAGGGGCTGGAGGTGCACTTTCTCGGCCTGACCACGCTGGCCCTGGTGCTGGGCTGGCGGCTGAGCCAACTGATGGCCCTGCTCAGCCTGTTGCTGGTGACCTTTTTTGGCGTCGAATCCTGGGATGAGTTCGGCGTCAACCTGCTGCTGGGGGTGATATTGCCGCTTGGCGTCAGCTATTTCGTGTTCCTGCTGACCTATAGTTACCTCTACCGGCACCTGTTCGTGTATATCTTTGTGGCCGGTTTCTTCAATGCCGCCCTGACCATCGCCGTCAAGACCCTGGCCCTGGCCGGCTTTATGGTGTGGTCCGGCCAGTATCCCTGGCCGACGGTGCTGGACAACTATGTGGCCATCTTGCCGCTGCTGCTGTTTCCCGAGGCGCTGCTCAACGGCATGGCCATTACCCTGCTGGTGGTGTTCCGGCCCCAGTGGGTCTGTACCTTTTATGACCGGGACTACCTGAACAACAAGTAGTGCCGAGCACTGTTGGTGGCCGAGCCGGTCTGTTAGGCTGCCCTGACCCAAACCGAAGCGAGAACGTGATGAAACAGACATTGCTGAAAACCCTGGTGCCGGTGCTGGCCCTGGGCCTGTTGCCCGCCGCCCAGGCCGAGATGAGCCGGGAGGAATTCAAGGAGCTGGTGCGCGAGACCCTGCTGGAGCGGCCGGAGATACTGCGCGAGGCCATCATCAAGCTGGAAGAGAACGACAAGTTGGCTCAGCAGCAGCAGTTCGAGCAGCAGTTGAAGGAGCAGTCCGAACTGCTGTTTGCCAACAAGACCGACGGCATCATGGGCAACCCCAGGGGCAAGATAGAAATGGTGTATTTCACCGACTACAACTGTCCCTACTGCCGCCGCCTCAACCAGAGCCTGCTGGAGGTGCTGAAGACGGAGCCGGAACTCAAGGTGATCGTCAAGGACATCGGCATCTTGGGGCCGGATTCGGTGCAGGCCGCCCGCCTGGCCCTGGCCGCCGCCCGGGAGGCGCCCCGGCAGTACGAGGAGTTGCACCAGGCGCTGATGAGCCAGCAGCGGGTGCAGGCGGCGGCCCTGGCCACCATCGCCGACAAGGCGGGGCTGGACGCCAAGGCGCTGCAGGCCAAGGCCGACAGCAAGGAGATCGCCGACAAGCTGACTGAAAACCTGAGCCTGTTCCGCAGCCTGGGCCTGAACGGCACCCCGGCGCTGGTGTTCCCCGACGGCACCCTGATCCCCGGCGCCATCGACGCCGCCGGGCTGAAGGAGATCCTCAAGGACAAGCAGTCCTGAGTTCGCCCTGAGCCTAGAGCACCGATCAGTTTAAAGATTGACCAATCGGCTATTTGCTGTCTGTTGCACGTAGAGAAGAGTCAACAGGGCCACCTCCGCCGACACGCCGCAAAATATGACACTCGCTGTTTTGGCCTGCTGCGGACATTCACCGGATGTTCGGTCAGGCCGAAACCGCTCGTCGCGGCGAGCAAGCTCGCCCCCTGTAGGCTCGCACCTGCCGGATGTCGCGGAAACCGCCGTATCATCGCTTCGCGATGCTGGCGGCGGTGCAAGGCGCTTCGCGCCCCCTGGCAGGTGACGGTCGGCGAAGGCCATCCCTGTTACCTCTTTCCAGCTCTGACGCCGTCTGAGGGTGGTGCCAGCAGGCAGCTGCGGTGCGATAGGGAGGACAAGGGGGACTGCTCCGCCGGCCCTCCGCGCCAGGGAAGGCGCGGCGGAGCCCCCAGGGACGGGTTCACGGCGTGCCGGAGGAGGAGTGCCCTTTGGCCGACAGACTACACCTCGTCAGAAGCCATCGACGCCTTCGATCAAGAGGGGAAGGCATTGCCTAAGTTTTAAACTATATGGTGCTCTGACGGCCATATACAGCAAAACCCCGGCCAATGCCGGGGTTTTGCTTGATGACAAGATCGCCTGTGTGATCGGGATGAGCCGCCCCAAGGGTTGACTCATCCCGATTCATCAGCGGCTTCTTATCCCCACTGGGCGGCGCGCTTGGCCTTTTGCAGCTTCTCGTAGGTGGCCAGCAGCGCCTGGTGGGCGGCGAAGTCCGCCAGGCTTTCGTCGGCGGCGGTCAGGCCGTGGAAACGGGCCTCGCCCGCTACCTGTTGCCAGGCCTGGGCCACGGTGTCGGCGCCGAACATGCTGTCGAAGGCGGCCCGGTATTGCGCCGGCTCGCGGTGCTCGTCCAGGTGCAGCTCCAGGGAGGCCTTGAGGCAGCGGTAGTAGCGGTGGCGTTCTTCGGTAAAGACGGAGGCGTTGAAGCTCAGGGTCCAGTCGGCGTAGTCCAGGGCGGTTTCCAGCTCGCCGGCGGCCAGGGCCAGCATGCACTTGAGTTCGCCCACCCGCAGGGTGTGCCAGGCGGTGCCCTTGTTGGGGGCGATGCCAATCAGCTCCCGTACCCGGGTAAAGTCGTCCAGCCCTTCTTCTTCCAGCTGCTCGTACAGGCCCATCAGCTGCTCGCCGTCGGCGTCGCTGCTGGGCAGGCTCAGCAGGGTGGCGCGCAGGTGGGCCCCCATGTTGTTGTTGGCCAGCTCCAGATCCTCCACCGGGTAGATGTCGGACATGCCGGGCACCAGGATACGACAGGCGTACACGCCCAGGTGTTCATAGTCGGCGATGTACACCGGCTGCTCCAGCTCGTTGAACACCGCCATCAGGTGGTTGAATTCCTGCTCGGACGTGCCGCTGAAGTCCCAGTCGGCAAAGGCGTAATCGGCCTGGTCCTTGAACAGATCCCAGCTGATCAGGCCGGAAGAGTCGATGAAGTGGGTTTCCAGGTTGTGGTGGTCGGCCACTTCGTCGTCGTCGAAGGAAGGCGGCACGAACACGTCCAGATCCTTCAGGCTGCGGCCCTGCAGCAGTTCGGTGACGGTGCGCTCCAGCGCGACCTGGAAGCGGGGATGGGCGCCGAAGGAGGCGAAGCAGGTGCTGTTGGCGGGGTTGAACAGTACCACGCAGATCACCGGATAGCGGCCGCCCAGCGAGGCGTCGAAGGCGTGGATGGGGAAGCCTTCCGCTTCCAGCGCCGCGATGGATTCCTGGATGTGCGGGTAGCGGGCCATCACCTCGGCGGGGATGGTCGGCAGGCTGATGCGCTCACTGATGATGCGGTTCTTGATATGGCGCTCGAACACCTCCGACAGCCCTTGGGTACGGGCTTCGGTCCTGGTGTTGCCGGCGCTCATGCCGTTGGACACATAGAGGTTGCCGACGATGTTCATCGGGATGTAGACGGTTTCATTGTCGCCCTGGCGCTCGAAGGGCAGGGCGCAGATGCCGCGCTCGGCGTTGCCCGATTGCAGATCGATCAGCATGTCGGCGGTAAGTGCCCGCTCCGGATCGTAGAAACCGCGGGTAAAGTCGTCGAGCAGCCCGGCGGGCAGCTGGTTGCTGGCCGGCAGGGGGAACCACTTCTCGTTGGGGTAGTGCACGAAGTCGCCCTCGGCGATGTCCCGGCCCAGGTAGAAGTCGGCGAAGAAGTAGTTGGTGGCCAGCCGCTCGAAGTATTCGCCCAGGGCCGAGGCCAGGGCCGCCTTCTGGCTGGCGCCCTTGCCGTTGGTGAAGCACAGCGGGCAGTCCTTGTCGCGGATATGTACCGACCAGACGTTGGGCACCGGGTTGAGCCAGGAGGCCTCTTCGATGTTGAACCCCAGGGACTGGAGCTGGCGCTGGAAGTAGTCGATGGAGTCTTCCAGGGCGGCATCTTTGCTGGGGATAAAGGTTTTCATGGTGTCCTCGGGCATGATCGGCAAAAAAGGGGGCGATCCTAACCCGAGGTGATAATTTGAACAAGTGGGAAGGAGAAAAGCGTAGCAACGGGGTGCTGGGGATTATCCCCCCACCGCCCCGTCGTCGCGGTTTCAGCCGCGAGATCCAGCGCCATGTCACTCCCGTGCAGGTGGGAGTCCATCGAACCCAGCCAGGAGCAAGACCTGTGCTGGCCGCTTCTGGATGCCCGCCTTCGCGGGCATGACGGATTTTTGGAACCGGTGTTGTTTGCCGCACGGCTAAAGCTGAGCACCGCAGAGCGGAAATTGAGGTGGCCAAATAAAAACGCCCGCCAAGGGCGGGCGTTAGCTCGGCGCGTTAGTGCTGGCTTACGGCAGCAGGTGCAGCATGCGGCGCAGGGGCTCGGCGGCGCCCCACAGCAGTTGGTCGCCCACGGTAAAGGCGGACAGGTACTCGGGGCCCATGTTCAGCTTGCGCAGGCGGCCCACCGGCACGGTGAGGGTGCCGGTCACGGCGGCCGGGGTCAGCTCTTCCATCGACAGCTGGCGATCGTTGGGGATCACCTTCACCCAGTCGTTGTGGCTGGCCAGCAGCTTCTCGATCTCGGGGATGGAGATGTCCTGCTTCAGCTTGATGGTGAAGGCCTGGCTGTGGCAGCGCAGGGCGCCGATGCGTACACACAGGCCGTCCACCGGAATGGCGGCGCCGGTCTGCAGTATCTTGTTGGTCTCGGCCTGGCCCTTCCACTCTTCCCGGCTCTGGCCGTTCTCGAGCTGGGTGTCGATCCAGGGGATCAGGCTGCCGGCCAGGGGCACGCCGAAGTTGTCCACCGGCAGATCGCCGCTGCGGGTCTTTTCGGTGATCTTGCGCTCAAGCTCCAGGATGGCGGAGCCCGGGGCGGCCAGCTCGGCGGCCACTTCGTCGCGAAGCATGCCCATCTGGGTCACCAGCTCGCGCATATGGCGGGCGCCGCCGCCGGACGCGGCCTGGTAGGTGGCCACGGACACCCACTCCACCAGATCCTGCTCGAACAGGCCACCCAGGGCCATCAGCATCAGGCTGACGGTGCAGTTGCCGCCGACGAAGGTCTTCACGCCCTTGTCCAGGGCCTGCTGGATCTGCTTGCCGTTGACTGGATCCAGCACGATGATGGCGTCGTCGTCCATGCGCAGGGCGGAGGCGGCGTCGATCCAGTAGCCGTTCCAGCCGGCGGCGCGCAGCCTGGGATAGACTTCCTTGGTGTAGTCGCCGCCCTGGCAGGTCAGCACCACGTCCAGCGCCTTGAGGGCGTCGATGTCGTAGGCGTCCTGCAGGGTGCCGGCGTCTTTACCGAAGTCGGGGGCAGGCTGACCGGCCTGGGAGGTGGTGAAGAAGACCGGATCGATACGGGCGAAATCGCCTTCTTCCACCATGCGGCTCATCAAGACAGAGCCGACCATGCCACGCCAGCCGACCAAACCTACTTTTTTCATCATCGAGTGTCCTTTCTTTGAAAGTGAGTAAACAAAAGCCTCTTTCACAATACTGATTGAGCGCAAAGGTGCAAGGGGCAAGAGGGGATCTCGGGGGATTTTTGGCCGGCTCAACCGGCGAGCAGGGGGTTGGCCCGGGTCATGTCGGCGCAGGCGGCGACCACCGCCAGCGCCAGGGCGGAGCGGATCACCTGCTCCTGTCGCTGCTGCTGCATCTGCAGCAGGCCGGGATCCAGCTCGCCGGCCGGGGGCGGCGCCGTGAAGGGCTGCACCTCCATGGCGGCCACCATGTGCAGCGCCTTGAGCGGCTCGGCGATTTCCGGGTCGGCGAGGCGGTATTCGTGCCCCTGGCTGTTGAGGTAGTCCCTGAGCTTGATCAGCCGGTCGATGTCCTGGTACAGCTGCTGGGAAATGATGCCGAGGCCGTAGACAAGCTTGAGCCGCACCGCCAGATCCGCCAGCGGCCCCATGGTGCCGAGCAGGGGCTCGACCGCGAACTTGACCGCGTAGTCGTCCTTGCGAAACACCTTCTGGATCAACTGATCGAGCATGTCGTCGAACACCTCGACCATGGCGATCACAAAGCCCCGGGCGGAGGGGCTGCGGTGCAGGCGTTCGAAAATCTCGGCTTCTTGCTCGCGGCTTATCATGTTCTGGCTCTTCGACTGCTCAATCCGCCCCGGCTCAGTGGCTGAGCGCGAGGTACCTCTGTTCTATCTGCTCGGCGACGACGCTGCCGGCGTCCAGCCCGGTGTAGTGGGCCAGGGCGGTCTTCAGCCCCTCCGTTGCCAGCCGCTGCTGCAGCTCCACCGCCTGGGGATCGTCTTCGTTGCGGTAGCAGAAGGCGGCGGCAATGCCTTTTAACAGATTTGCGTTGTCGATGCCATATTCCAGGGTGCCGAGCAGGGGTTTGATCAGCCTGTCTTCGGGGCCCAGCTTGCGGATGGGCTGGCGGCCGACCCGGTCTATTTCGTCCACCAGGTGGGGGTTGGCGAAGCGGCCGAGGATCTTCTCGATGTAGGCCTGGTGCTGCGCTTGGTCGAAGCCGTAGCGGCGGATTAGCACGGCGCCGCTTTCCTGCATGGCGGCCTTGACCTGCGCCCGGATCGCCGGATCGGCAATGGCCTCGCCGATGGTGCGATAGCCCGCCAAGGCGCCCAGGTAGGCGGTGATGATGTGGCCGGTGTTGAGGGTGAACAGCTTGCGCTCGACAAAGGCCATCAGGTTGTCGGTAAGCTCCATGCCGGGAATGGCGGGAACGGGGCCCCTGAACTGGGTCTGATCCACTATCCATTCGCTGAAGGTTTCCACCGTGACCGCCAGGGGATCGCTCTGGTCGGTGGAGGGGGGCACTATGCGGTCCACCGCCGAGTCGACAAAGCCGACAAACTGCTCCAGCTCGGGCAGGTAGCGGGCATCCAGGTGCTTGAGCACTTCGCCCTTGAGGAAAGTGGTACCGCGCACCTGGTTTTCGCAGGCGATGATGTTGAGCGGGGCGGTGTTGCCGCGCTCGAAGCGCCGTTGCAGGCCCTCGGCCAGGGTCCTGGCGATCAGGGTGAGCACGGTCGGGCCCACGGCGGTGGTGATGAGGTCGGTGTTGGCGATAAGCTCCAGCAGCTCGGGACGGCGGGAGTCGATGGCGTCGACGCCGGTGACGGTGTCGGTGCGCACTTCCTGGCCGACGATGTGCACCGGGTAGCTGTGCCGGCTGCTCAGGGCCTCTACCAGTTGCGGATTGACGTCGGCGAAGGTCACGTGGATGCCGGCGTCGGCCAGCAGCTTGCCGATAAAGCCGCGGCCGATATTGCCGGCGCCGAAATGAATGGCGGTTGTCATGGGTTCACCTGTTTAAGGGAGGCCCGAGGGCCTCGGGTTGCTGACTAGTTTTGGCTATGAAACCTGCGGTTGAGGTGCTAGGCGACAAAAGCATTAGCTCCTCCGACTCGCCGTAAACCCATCCATGGGGGCTCAGCCGCGCATCTGACCGCCATGGATGGCGGGAATGCCGGAACGGCAGGAGCATTTTCAGGCCTTGGCGCGGATGGTCGGCTGAGCTAACCGCTTTCGCCGCCACCGCTTATTACAATCGCCGGTCTCATGGTTATTCTCGGTCAGGCTGGATTGAGCGCCTTCAGTACCTCGTCCACATTGCCGGTGGTGGTCAGTTTGGCGATCACGGCGTCGTCGTCGAGGGCGCCGGTGATGGCGGCGATCACGTCGAGGTGCTCGTTGTTGCGGGCGGCGATGGCGATCACCAGCCTGGCGATGTCGTCCTCGTCGTCACCGAACCTCACCCCCTGCGGGTACTGGCAGACGATGACCCCGGTCTTTTTCACCGCGTCCTTGGCGTCGCTGGTGCCGTGGGGTACGGCGATGGACTCGCCCAGGTAGGTGGAAGTCAGTTGCTCCCGGGCCAGCATGGCGTCCACGTAGGAGGGCTCCACGTAGCCGCCTTGCACCAGTTGTGCGCCGGCGAAGCGGATGGCGTCTTCCTTGCTGGCGGCGCTCAGCCCCAGGTGGATGTTTTCCGCCCGCAGCCGGAAGGGGGCATTGTCATCCGCGCCGGTCTCGTCGGCGGCAACCGGAGCCGCGACCGGGGCGGCGGCCGGGGCCGGTTCGGCCTTGGCGCGACCCTTGCTCAGCCGGGCCACCAGGCTGTCGTAGAGGGAGCCGTCGAGGAAGTTGCTGAGCGAGATATGCTCAGCCTGGGGCGCATGGCGGCGGGCCCGGTCGGTCAGATCCTTGTGGGTGAGCACGATGTCGACGCTGTCGTCCAGGTTGTTGATCGCCAGGTTGCTGACCGAGATGCCGAGTCCCGCCGCCGCCACCTTCTTGGCCAGCATGCTGGCGGCCATGGCGCTGGAGCCCATGCCCGCGTCGCAGGCCACGATGATCTTGCGCACCGCGGCCGGATCCTTGGTGACGCCGGCGATCGCGCCGGCACCCTTGCTCTCGGCCTTCATGGCCTGAACCTTGGCGGCGGCGGCTTCCAGCTCGTCGCCGTTTTCGGTCTGGCGCTGGGTCTTCAGCAGCAGGGAGGCGATGGTGAAGGACACCGCCATCGAGGCCAGTACCGCCAGCACCACCCCGGCATGGGCGCCCTTGGGGGTCATCAGCATCACCGCGAAGATGGAACCGGGGGAGGCCGGAGCCTGCAGGCCGGCGTTGAACAGGGTCAGGGTGAACACCCCGGTCATGCCGCCGGCGATGACCGCCAGCAGCAGGCGGGGGTTCATCAGCACGTAGGGGAAGTAGATCTCGTGGATGCCGCCGAAGAAGTGGATGATGGAGGCGCCGGCGGCGGACTGCTTGGCGTTGCCGCGGCCGAAAAACATGTAGGCCAGCAGCACGCCCATGCCCGGGCCCGGGTTGGCCTCGATCAGGAAGAAGATGGACTTGCCGAATTCACTGGCCTGCTGCACCCCGAGCGGGGTGAAGATGCCGTGGTTGATGGCGTTGTTGAGGAACAGGATCTTGGCCACTTCCACGAAGATGGAAGTCAGCGGCAGCAGGCCGGCGTCCACCAGGAAGCCGACGCCGGCGGCCAGGGCCGTGGACATCAGCTTGACGAAGGGGCCGATCAGCAGGTAGGCGACGATGGCGCAGAGCATGCCGATGATGCCGGCGGAGAAGTTGTTGACCAGCATCTCGAAGCCGCTCTTGACCTTGCCCTCGATGGCCTTGTCGAAGTGCTTGATGGCCCAGCCGCCGGCGGGGCCGACGATCATGGCGCCCATGAACATGGGGATGTCGGTGCCCACTATCACCCCCATGGTGGTGATGGCGCCCACCACGGCGCCGCGGTCGCCGCCCACCAGCTTACCACCGGTGTAGCCGATCAGCAGCGGCAGCAGGTAGGTGATCATGGGGCCGACCATGGTTGCCAGGGTTTCGTTCGGCAACCAGCCGGTGGGGATGAAGAGGGCGGTGATAAAGCCCCAGGCGATAAAGGCGCCGATGTTGGGCATCACCATGTTGGACAGGAAGCGTCCGAAGTTCTGAATTTTGATCTTGCTGTTCTGGGATAGCATAACTTTAACCCCGCCTGGTGCGATGTCAGTTCCGTTGTCGGTAGGCGATAGCCACGCCTGGTGTTTGAGCTCGTGAGAAATCTAACACTTCTGCGGGAAACGGGAGCCGGAGGGGTATTTATCGTGATCTGGTTCTCTTTTTGTAATCTGCCGATTCATTTTTAAGGTGATATCGATCACGCTTTTGCTTGGTAATTTTGCAACATTTAACAAAATTGAAGTTTGCTGCTTGCCTTTTTGTGATTTGAGTCACTAATTTTATTGATGCAGCTTCGTTTGGTTGAGTGATTTAAGTCACATTTATGACAATATCCTTCCCGCTCAAGAACAATGACGGTGATCCTTGTCACGCTTTGATTGGTTGTAAAAACGCCTGCCGGGGCCGGGCGGCCGCCGGCGGCGTCGATATGAAAAAAAATTACAGCCCGGGATCAGGCGGAAAGGGAGAGGAAGCTCAGGATAAACACCGGCGCGGCCAGGCTCAGGATAAAGCCGGAAACGATGGCCACCGGCACCACGGCGACGCCGCCGGAACGCTGCAGCACCGGCAGGGTGAAGTCCATGGCGGTGGCGCCGCCGTAGCCGACGGCACAGGACGGATGGCGCCGCATCAGCGCCGGGATGATCAGGATGGCCACCAGCTCCCGGGCCAGATCGTTGAGAAAGGCGGCGCTGCCGAGCACCGGCCCCAATTGATCGCTGATCAGGATGCCGGAGAGGGAGTACCAGCCGTAGCCCGAGGCGAAGGCCAGGCCCTGGGTTAGGGGCAGGTCGAGCAGCCAGGCGCCGGCCAGCCCGCCCACCCAGGAGCTCACCATCACCACCAGGGCGATGGCCAGGCCCCAGGGATTGAGCACTATCTGGCGCAGCTTCATGCCCGAGTTGCGCAGCTGGACGCCGATCAGCAGCAACAGCAGCATCAGCGCCCATTCGCTCAGGCTGTCCACCGCGAACCATTCCGGATCCAGGAACTGGCCGAGCAGCACGCCGCCGAGGATCACCAGGCACAGCTTGGCGGAGTCGAGCAGCAGGGCCCATTTGCTGATGGCGGGCGCGCCGCGCTCGCCGCTGACCCGCCCCCGCTTGATATCGAGCAGCCATAATCCGGCCAGGTTGGCCAGGGTGATGCAGCCGAGGAACACCAGGCAGAGCGTGAAAATGGTGCCCAGGTGGCTGCTCAGGTTGTCGACGAAGGCCAGGCTGATGCCCATCAGGAACAGGATCAGGTACACCATGCGCGCCACCGACACATTGATAACGTGGACGATGGACTGGGAGCGACAGGGGATGCAGTAGCCCAGGGCCAGGGGCAGCAACACGATAAGCAAGCCGGAGTACATAGAATTTATCTTCCAATTTATTGATGCAGCTGGGTTTTTAAGCGCTATATTCGATTTGGGACAGAATACGTGAGGCGATATGGAAAAAAAAGCCGAATATTTGCGCCCGGTGGCGGGCATCCGGGGCCGGTGGCGGTTTTCCGCCCTGGCGGTCGCGGCGGGGGAGATTTTGAATAAATCTGCACGGGTGGGGACCTGATCCGGCGTATACATCACTGTTCCGAATGGTTGATCACCACCGGCAGAGAGCTGTTTCCGCGGCGAGTGTCACATCTCACGGCGTGTCTGCGTGCGGGGGCCGGTTGATATAGCACTATCCTGGGAGCGGCCATTTATCATCGGAGCGCGGAGGGGAACAGTCCGGCTCTTGACGATTTATTCGCTATTTTTGAATAATTTTATACTGCAAAAGGATGTTAATGCTGTATAAAAAACCGACCGGTATGGCATTATGAAGGTGATTATGTTGTTATTGGTCGGAACTGATGGTAATTTTCCGGTAGCGGTTAACAAGTCGTTAACCATGGATGAAATACATGCCGCCCTGTCGGCATCGGGAATGAAGGTCTAACGGATGAGTAAACCTGCCCTCGAAGTATCGGGTCTGCACAAGCATTACGGCTCCCTGGAAGTGCTCAAAGGTATCGATTTAAGCGCCGTCAACGGTGACGTCATCTCCATCATCGGTTCCTCCGGATCCGGCAAGTCCACCTTCCTGCGCTGCATCAACCTGCTCGAAACCCCGTCGGCGGGGGAAGTGCGGGTGCACGGCGAGCTGATCGAGATGCGTACCAACAAGGCCGGCGAGCGCGAGCCGGTGAGCATGCGCCAGGTGGAGCGGATCCGCTCCCGGCTGGCCATGGTCTTCCAGAGTTTCAATTTATGGTCTCATATGACCATACTTCAGAACATCATCGAAGTACCGGTGCACGTGCTCAAGGTGCCGAAGAAAGAGGCCATCGACAAGGCCGAGGCCCTGCTGCAGCGGGTCGGGCTCTATGAGCGGAGGGAGTACTATCCCGGCCACCTGTCCGGCGGCCAGCAGCAGCGGGCGGCCATCGCCCGGGCGCTGGCGGTGGATCCGGAGGTGATGTTGTTCGACGAACCCACCTCGGCACTGGATCCGGAGCTGGTGGGGGAGGTGCTGGGGGTGATGCGCGGGCTGGCGGAAGAAGGCCGGACCATGCTGGTGGTGACCCACGAGATGAGCTTCGCCCGGGACGTGTCCAACAAGGTGATGTTTTTGCACCAGGGGCGGGTGGAAGAACAGGGCGATCCCAAGCATGTCTTCGCCAATCCGACTTCCGAGCGATTCAAGCAATTCATCTCTTCGGCTTATTGATACACAAGCAATACCAAGGACGTTACACAAGGAGTAAGGCTTATGAAGAAACTGTTGGTTGCAGGCGCCATGATGGCCGCACTGGCTGCGGGCGCGGTTCAGGCCCAGGACTGGAAAACCGTACGCTTCGGTATCGAAGGTGCCTACCCTCCCTTTTCCTGGACCGATGAAAGCGGCCAGCTGCAGGGCTTCGACGTAGACATGGCCAATGCCCTGTGCGAGCAGATGCAGGTGCAGTGCCAGCTGGTGGCCCAGGATTGGGACGGCATCATCCCCGCCCTGCTGGCGCGCAAGTACGACGCCATCATCGCCGCCATGTCCATTACCGAGGAGCGCAAGCGCACCGTCGACTTTACCGGCAAGTATGCCTTGGTGCCCAACAAGTTCGCCGCCAGGAAGGGCGCCGAACTGGAGCTGAGCCGGGAAGGCCTGGCCGGCAAGCGCATCGGGGTGCAGATCGCCACCACCCACGACAAGTACCTGACCGACAACTACGGCAAGGATGTCGCCCTGGTGCGCTACGGTACCGCCGACGAGGCCTACCTGGATCTGAAGGCCGGCCGCATCGACTATGTGTTCCTGGATGCCACCGCCATCGAGGAGGGCCTGCTCAACAAGGAGGGCGGTGATGCCTTCGAGTTCGTCGGTCCCTCGGTGACCGACGAGCAGTGGTTCGGCGAAGGTTTCGGCATCGCCGTGCGCAAGCAGGATCAGAAACTGAAGGAGATGCTGAACAAGGCGATCCTGGAACTGCGTGAAAACGGCAAGTACCAGGAAATCAACAGCAAGTACTTCGAATACGACGTGTACGGCGGTTAATCAGCGGTTACCGGCCCCGGTTCGGGGCCGGTATGATAGGAAGTCGTTATGCTGGATCTGAAAGGATACGAAAGCTCCATTCTGGAAGGAGCCTGGGTGACCATAGAGGTGGCCCTGTTGTCATTGTTGCTGGCGGTCACCCTGGGGTTGCTGGGGGCGCTGGCCAAACTCTCTTCATTCAAGCCTGCCCGCTGGCTCGCCACCGGCTACACCACCGTCATCCGGGGCATACCGGATCTGGTGCTGATGATGCTGATCTTCTTCGGCGGTCAGGTATTGCTCAATAACTCCCTTTATTCGCTCAACCAGAAGCTGAACGAGTGGATCGGCGGCGGCAATCCCGATCACCAGTGGGTCAGCTATCTGCCCGACTATGTGGAAATCAGTCCCTTTATGGCGGGTATCGTCACCATCGGCTTTATCTTCGGGGCCTACATGACCGAAACCTTCCGCGGCGCCATCCTGGCGGTGGACAAGGGTGAGCTGGAAGCGGCCCGCGCCTACGGCATGAGGCCGACCCTGGTGTTTCGTCGCATCCTGTTTCCGCAGATGATGCGCCACGCCCTGCCGGGGCTGGGCAACAACTGGCTGGTGCTGCTCAAGACCACGGCGCTGGTGTCGATCATCGGTCTCGACGACATGGTGCGCAAGGCGTCGCTGGCGGCGGGGGCCACCCAGTTGCCCTTTACCTTCTATATGGCGGTGGCGGTGATCTTTTTGCTGTTCACCACCCTGTCCACCTCCATGCTCAAGTGGGCCGAGCGCCACTACGCCATTCAGACGAGGTAAACCATGGACTTTTCAATCATCGCCAATGAATGGGACGTCTACTGGCAGGGGCTTTATACCACCCTGTTTCTGGTGGCGCTGTCCCTGCTGCTGGGGCTGATCATCGCCATTCCCACCGGCATCTGTCGCAACAGCAACAACTGGCTGCTGAAGGGGCCGGCCTGGGCCTATATCTACTTCTTCCGCGGCACCCCGCTGCTGGTGCAGCTGTTCCTGATCTACTACGGGGCGGGGCAGTGGGACTGGCTGCGGCAGTCGGCGGCCTGGAGCCTGTTCAGCCAGGCCTGGTTCTGCGCCATCCTGGCCTTCACCCTCAATACCGGGGCCTACACCGCCGAGATCATCCGCGGCGCCATCAACGCCATGCCCAAGGGACAAATCGAGGCGGCCTATGCCTACGGCATGAGCCGGATGACCACGCTGCGGCGGATCATTCTGCCCAACTCCTTCCGCCGCGCCCTGCCCGCCTACAGCAACGAGGTGATCTTCATGCTGCACGGCTCGGCGGTGGCGGGGGTGATCACCATAGTGGATCTGACCGGCGCGGCGCGTATCGTCAATTCCCGCTACTACTCGCCGTTCGAAGCCTTCCTGGCGGCCGGCCTGGTCTACATGTGCCTGACCTTCCTGCTGGTGTGGGGCTTCCGCAAGCTGGAGAACCGCTGGTTCCGCCATCTTAAGCCGAGAACGGCGTAAGGGCGGTGACTGGGGACTAGAGCACCGACCAGTGTAACAATCGATCAATCAGCTATTTGTCGTCTGTTGCAACGTAGAGAAGAGTCAACAGGGCCACCTCCGCCGACACGCTGTAAATACATCCCTGTACGCTCGCACCTGCCATCCCTGGCAGGTGACGGTCGGCGGAGGCTATCCCTGTTGCCTTTTTCAAGCTCTGACGCCGTCTGAGGGTAGTGCCAGCAGGCGGCTACGGTGCGATAGGGAGGGCAAAGGGTGCTGCTCCGCCGGCCCTCCGCGCCAGGGAGGGCGCGGCGGAGCCCCCAGGGATGGGTTTACGGTGTGCCGGAGGAGTAGCACCCTTTGGCCGACGGTCTCTGCCTCGCCAGAATCAACAATGTCTTCGACCAAAGGCGTATCAGAGTCGCCTAAGTTTTAAACTATATGGTGCTCTAGGGGTTTGGGGCCCTTGCCCCAAATCCCTGCGCTTTATTCCCCGAAACTGGCCCAGATGGGGGCGTGATCCGAGGGTTTCTCCAGCCCGCGCAGCTCGTAGTCGATACCGCTGTCGGTCAGTTGGGCCGCCAGGGGGCGGGTGGCGAGGATCAGGTCGATGCGCAGGCCGCGGTTGTCGTCGAAGCCCCTGCTGCGGTAGTCGAACCAGGAGTAGCACTGGCTTTCCTGCGGATGCTGCAGCCGCCAGGTGTCCACCAGGCCCCACTCCAGCAGCCGGTCCATCCATTCCCGCTCTTCCGGCAGGAAGGAGCACTTGCCTTCGCGCAGCCAGCGCTTGCGGTTGGCCTCGCCGATACCGATGTCGAGATCCGTGTGGGAGATGTTCATGTCGCCCATCACCACCAGGGCTTCGTCCGGCCGGTGCTGTTCGCTCAGGTAGTGCTGCAGATCCTGGTAGAAGCGGGTCTTGGCCGGAAACTTGGTCTCATGGCTGCGGTTTTCTCCCTGGGGGAAATAGCCGTTGAGCAGGGTGAGCGGGCTGCCGTCGGGGCGGGCGAAGCGACCCATGATCATCCGCCGCTGGGCGTCTTCCCCGTCGCCGGGAAAGCCCTTGCGGATCTCCAGCGGCTCGGCCTTGCTCAGCAGGGCCACACCATAATGGCCTTTCTGGCCGTGGAAATGGACGTGGTAACCCATGGCCTCGACCTCCGCCAGCGGAAAGGCGTCGTCGTGCACCTTGGTTTCCTGCAGGCCGATGATGTCCGGCTGGTGTTTGTCGATCAGGGCCTGCAACTGGTGCAGGCGCGCCCTGAGGCCATTGATATTGAAGGAAATGACTTTCATAAGGGTGCCCGTTGCTCAAAATGGGCACCATGCTAGCAGAAAGCGGCCTAGTCGGCAGCCGGCCCGTCCGGATAGATCATCCGTTTGCTCATGCCGCCGTCGATGATGAATTCCTGGCCGGTGATAAAGCCCGCTTCGGGGGACAGCAGGAAACGGGCGAGGGCGGCCACGTCTTCGGCCTCGCCCACCCGCCCGGCCGGGTGTTGGCGGTGATCCTCCGGGCTGGGCGCCGCGCCCTGCCGGTCCGGCTGCAACTGGCTGACGTCGATCCAGCCCGGGCTGATGGCGTTGACCCGGACTTCCGGCCCCAGGCTGATGGCCAGGGCGTGGGTCAGGGCGATAAGGCCGCCCTTGGCGGCGGCGTAGGCTTCGCTGTCGGGCTCTGACTGGTGGGCCCGGGTCGAGCCGATGTTGATGATGGCCGAGCCGGGGCGGAGCAGGCCCGACATATGCTTGCAGATCAGCATGGGGCCGGTGAGGTTGACCGCCAGTACCCGCTGCCAGTGGGCCAGGGACAGCTGGCGGATGGATTCGTGGTAGGGCAGGCTGACGGCGGCGTTGTTGATGATGCCGCTGAGCCGGCCGAACTGGCGTTCGACCAGCCGGCTGAGGGTCTGCACCGCCTGCTCGTCGGCCACATCCAGGTGGACCAGCTGCAGCCCCGGCAGCTGGGCCTCGTCCAGTTCGGTCAGGGCATACTTGTCGATATCCAGTCCCAGCACCTGGTAGTCGTGCCGCAGAAAATAGCGGGTCATGCCCAGCCCCAGGCCCCGCGCCGCGCCGGTGATCAGAATTTTGCCCTGGCTCATGCTGTCTCCTCAACCAAAGGTCATGGCGGTATCTCGGATCTTTTACTAAGCGTAGTGGGATTTTTCACGGGCGTTCAGGGTCTTGGGCTATGGGTTGCCACACTTTGTCACATCTTTCCCGCCGCTTGACATAGTCAGGCCGGATGAAGCGGGTAAACTGGGGCCAGCATCAGACTAGGAATGGAATAATGTTGAACAATAACAAGTACAGGGGGCTGCTGTTTGCCGGTCTGTTCGGCTGTGCGCTGGCGGCGTCGGCCCAGAGCGGCCCCGTGGTGTCCACGGTGCGGGTGACCGAGCAGCCGGTGGAGGCCGCGCTCGAACTGATCGGCACCCTCAAGGCCAACCGGCAGGTGGCGATTGCTCCCCAGGTCAGCGCCCGGGTAACGGAGGTGCACTTCGTGCCGGGCCAGCGTATCGAACAGGGGCAGCTGTTGCTCAGCCTGGACGACAGGGCGGCCCAGGCGGCGGTAAAGGAGGCGGAAGCCGCCCTGATGGACGCCCGCCGCATCCTCGGCAATTTCCAGACCCTGTTCAGCCGCAAGGCGGTGACCCAGACCGAACTCGAGGGCCAGCAGGCGGCGGTGGCCATGGCCGAGGCCAAGCTGCAGGCGGTCCGGGTGCAGGCCGACTACCTCAGCCTGCGCGCGCCCTTCGCCGGGATCATCGGCCTGTCCGATGTGGCGCCGGGCATGTTGCTGGCCGCCAATACCCCGGTGGCGGAGTTGCTCGACATTTCCACCCTCAAGCTGGATCTGGCCGTACCCGAGCGCCATTTCCGCCAGCTGAAGGTGGGGGAGCAGCTCAGCGCCCGCACCGATGCCCATGGGGAGCAGGCCTTTATCGGCGAGCTGGCGGTGATCGCCCCCAGCGTCAATCCGGACACCCTCAACGCCGAGGTTCGGCTGCTGTTCGACAACGCCTCGGGGCTGCTGGTGCCGGGCATGCTGATGCGGGTACGTCTGCCCCTGAACAGCAGCGTGCAGGCGGTGATCCCGGCCCAGAGCCTGCTTTATACGGGCAACCAGCGCTATGTGTTCGTGGTGGATGACGAGGGTCGGGCCAGCCGGCGCAGCGTGGCCACAGGCCGCAACCTGGGCGACTGGGTGACCATCACCGAGGGGCTGAGCCCGGGGGAGCGGGTGGTCAGCGAAGGCACCGTCAAGGTGCGCGACGGCATGCAGGTGGAGGTCCAGGGTGAAGCTCTCTGACATTTCCATCGCCCGGCCGGTATTGGCCATAGTGCTCAGCCTGATGTTGTGCGTGTTCGGGCTGATCTCCTTCCTGGAGCTGCCGCTGCGGGAAATGCCGGACACCACCTCGCCGGTGGTGACGGTGCGCACCGATTACAGCGGTACCAGCGCCAGCGTGCTGGAAACCCAGGTCACCAAGCGGCTGGAGGACGAGCTGTCCGGCATCAGCGGGGTCAAGTTCATCAGTTCCAGCACCACCGACGGCCGTTCCAGCATCACCATCGAATTCGATCCCAGCCGGGATCTGGACAACGCCGCCAGCGACGTGCGCGAGGCGGTGTCCCGGGCCTCGCGCCGGCTGCCGTCCGACGCCGACGCGCCCATCGTCACCAAGGACACCGGCCGCAACGACGTCATCCTCTGGGTCACCCTCAGATCCACCGGCATGTCACCGCTGGATCTGGGGGACTATGCCCAGAATGTGCTGGCGGATCGCTTCAGCCTGCTCGACGGGGTCAGCTCGGTATGGGTGGGGGGACGCAAAGAGCGGGTGATGAACGTGCGCCTGGATCCCGCCGCCATGGCGGCGCGGGGGGTGACGGTGGCCGATATCGCCGCCGCCCTGAGAGCCCAGAACGTGGAACTGCCCGCCGGCACCCTGGAAAACGCCCAGCAGAATTTCGCCGCCCGTATCCAGCGCGGCTACGATCAGGCGGTGAACTTCGAAACCCTGACCATCCGCCGGCTCGGCACCGGGGAGCGGGTCTACCTGCGTGACGTGGCCCAGGTGTGGGAAGGGGAAAAACCCGAGGACACCCTGTTCCGCTCCAACGGCCAGAACGTGGTGGGGCTGGGTATCGTCAAGCAGACCCAGGCCAACACCCTGGACGTGGTCAACGAGGTGAAGCAGGCCGTCATCGCCCAGCAGCCCTTCCTGCCGGAAGGCACCGAACTGACCTGGACCTACGACAGCTCGGTGTTTATCGAGAGCGCCATCGGTGAAGTCTACAAGACCCTGACGATCACCATGGCCCTGGTGGTGCTGGTGATCTACATCTTCCTGGGCCAGGTGCGGGCAACCCTGATCCCGGCGGTGACGGTGCCGGTGTCGCTGATCAGCGCCTTCATCCTGGCCTATGCCCTGGGCTTTTCGGTCAATCTCATCACCCTGATGGCGCTGATCATGGCCATCGGCCTGGTGGTGGACGACGCCATAGTGGTGCTGGAGAACATCTATCACCACCTGGAGCGGGGCCGCTCCCCCCTGGCCGCCGCCTGGCACGGCACCCGGGAGGTCGGCTTTGCGGTGATCGCCACCACCCTGACCCTGATCTCGGTGTTTCTGCCCATCGTCTTCATGGGCGGCATCATCGGCCGCATCTTCACCGAATTCGCGGTGCTGCTGGCGGCGGCGGTAGGGTTTTCCTCCCTGGTGGCCCTGACCCTGACCCCGGTGATGGGCAGCAAGATATTGCGACCGCACCGCCAGTCCGGCTGGCTGGCACGCCACTTCGATGCCGGTTTCGCCTGGCTGGAGGGGCGCTACCGCCGCCTGCTCGGCAGCGAACTGGGCCATGTATGGTGGGCGCCCCTGGTGATGGTGGCGGCGCTGGGGCTGATTGCCCTGCTGTTCCGGGAAATCCCCCAGAGCCTGACCCCGCGGGAGGACAGGGGGGTGGTGTTCGTGATGGTGCGGGGGGCCGAGGGTGCCAGCTTCGAGCGCATGAGCCGGGCCATCGGCGAGATAGAGTCTCGCATGACGCCTCTTCTGGAGGAAGGGCTGGCCACCAGCCTGACGGTGCGTACCCCCGGCTTCGGTGGCGGCGTCAACAGCGGCATGGTGATCGCCAGCCTGGAAACCTGGGACAAGCGGGAGGTGCCGGCGGAAGCGCTGGTGAGCCGGATCCGCAGCCTGACCCGGGACGTGGCCGACGTGCTGGTGATCCCCATATTGCCGTCCTCCATCCGCAGCGGCTCGACCTCGCCGGTGGAGTTTGTGCTGAGCGGCGCCGATTACGACGAACTCTACGCCTGGGCCGAGCAGCTCAGGGAGCTGGCGCGGGACAACGCGGGCCTGAGCGACCTGGATCTGGACTATGCCCAGACCAAGCCCGAGCTGCTGGTGGAAGTGGATCAGCAGCGGGCGGCCAAGCTCGGCATTTCGGTCACCGACGTGGCCGACAGCCTCAACGTCATGCTGGGTGGCCAGGCCATCACCACCTATTCCCGTCAGGGAGAAGAATACGACGTTTACCTCAAGGGAGAGGAAAGGGCGTTCCGCCAGCTGCATGATCTGGCCGCCATCTATCTGCGCAGCGCCAACGGCGACCTGGTCTCGCTGGACAACCTGGTGAGCCTGAACGAGCAGGGGGCGTCGCCTTCGCTCAACCACTACAACCGCAAGAAGGCGATTACCCTGAGCGCCAACCTGGTGGGCAACTACAGCCTGGGCCAGGCCCTCGACTACCTGGATGGACTGGTGCGGGAGCACCTGCCGGACAACGCCACCGTCGACTACAAGGGCGAGTCGCTGGAGTACAAGAACAACCAGGGCGACGTGGCCTTCGTGTTCGGGCTGGCGCTGGTGGTGGTGTTCCTGATCCTGGCGGCCCAGTTCGAGAGCTTCATCCATCCCTTCATCGTGCTGCTGACGGTGCCCCTGGGGCTGTTGGGCGGCCTGCTCGGCCTGTACCTGGCGGGCATGACCCTCAATGCCTACAGCCAGATAGCCCTGGTGATGCTGATCGGCCTGGTGACCAAGAACGGCATCCTGATAGTGGAGTTTGCCAACCAGTTGCGGGACAGGGGGCTGGAATTCCAGCAGGCGCTGGTGGAAGCGGCGGTGCGCCGGCTGCGGCCCATACTGATGACTGCCTTCACCACGGTGGCGGGCTCCATTCCCTTGATCCTGGCCAGCGGCGCCGGCGCCGAAAGCCGGCAGGCGGTGGGGACAGTGGTGTTCGCCGGCGTGGCCCTGGCCACCCTGCTCACCCTCTTTATCGTGCCCGCCATGTACCGCATGCTGGCGCGCCACACCCAGTCGCCGGAGCACCAGCAGCGGCTGCTGGACAAGGCATTGCGGGAAAAGCCTGAATAGGCCGGAAGCGGTTGCGGGCGGTGAACGGGGGCTGGGGATCATCGCCCAATCCCCATCGCCTGCGCGCTCCTGCGATTGTAGGGTCGACTTCAGTCGACCAAAGCAGGGGGCGCCATTGATATGGACCTACGCAGGCGGAAAATAAAAAAGCCGGTGCAATGCACCGGCTTGAAGGATGGTGGAGGGGACTGGATTCGAACCAGTGAAGGCGGAGCCGTCAGATTTACAGTCTGATCCCTTTGGCCACTCGGGAACCCCTCCACGAGTAAACTTGCAACTTGTCCGCCGACGCTTGGCGCCGGCATGGGAATATGGTGGAGGGGGCTGGATTCGAACCAGCGAAGGCTGAGCCGTCAGATTTACAGTCTGATCCCTTTGGCCGCTCGGGAACCCCTCCGCGTTTGTGGGGCGCATACTACCAAAAAGAATCGCTTTGTGAACCCCTAGAAAGCAATTAATTTACTAAATTAAAGGGATTTGCTGCCGATAACAGTTCAAATGCCTAATATTTGCACTTTTTATGCTGCCAGAGATCTCCGCCAACCTGCTCGTCAATGACAGTCAGCTCGGTGACAGCCTAAACCAGGCGGTCCACCAGGGCCGTCGTGGCGATTTTGGCCTGTTGCTGGCGCTGTTGTCGGAGGATGCCCGGGATCTGCCCCGGCTGGACGAGCCGGAGGACGAGCGGGGGCTGCCGGACTGGCGGCGCTATTTCGACTTGCCCGCCCCTGACCCCCTCTATGCGGAGGAGGCCGACGCCATCCGCGCGCCCCAGTTGTCCGCCCTGGCCGGCGGCTTGCAGCAGGACAGCCTGCGGCTGTTGCTGGCGATGCGGGCCGAGCCGCTCAGGCCGAGCGACGAGCGGCTGCCGGCGGAGGTGAGCGGCAACCTCAACCCCCGTACCCTGGCCCGGCTGGACGGTGAACTGAAGGTCGGGTTGCCGGTGCAGCCGTCCCGCATGCTGGCGGTGCTGGAGTCGGTCAGGGCGATGGCCTGAGGGTCAGGCGGGAAGAAGGGAAGACAACGGCGTGCCTTGTCTGCCTCGGCTTGTTGGTAAAACAGTCTGATTCACGGGGTATGAGTTGGCCCTTTGTCCGTCTGTTTGGTATGCGTGTTGCTTGTTTCAGCGGGCCTTGCCCGCCCTTGGTCAGCCGCCGTGGGCCCGACGGCAGCCTTCGATGGCCGGGGCCAGCAGCTCGAGTGCCGTCTGCTCGCAGGGGGGCAGGGCGGCATCGGACTGGGCCAGGGGGGTGATGCGCTCGCCCCAGCGGATCAGGGCGGCGCCCCAGGTCAGGCCGGCGCCGAAGGCGGCGGTGAGCAGCAGGGCGCCGGGCTTGATGCGGCCCTGCTCCAGCGCCTCGCACAGGGCGATGGGCACGGTGGCGGCGGAGGTGTTGCCGTACCGGCCGATATTGACCATCACCTTGTCCTCGGGCAGTTCCATCTTTTTGGCCAGGGTTTCGATGATGCGGATATTGGCCTGGTGCGGCAGCAGCAGGTCGATATCCTGCCCGGTCACGCCGGCCTGCTCCAGCACCATGGCGGCGGCATCGCCCATGCCCTTCACCGCCCGTTTGAAGATTTCCTTGCCCTCGAAATTCACCTCGAACAGGCCGTCCACATGGGCGAAGCGGCGCCGGCAGGTGCCGGAGTCGGGCACCGCCAGTATCTCCCGCGCCTCGGCGTCGCAGCCCAGCTTGTCGGCGATGACGCCCTGGGGCTCCTCACCGGCTTCCAGCACCACGGCGCCGGCGCCGTCGCCGAACAGCACGGCGGTGTCCCGCTGGGTCCAGTCCAGGTAGTGGGTCAGCCGCTCGGCGCCGATCACCAGGATCCGCTGCATGCTGCCGGCCTTGATCAGGGCGTTGCCCACGCTCAGGGCGTAGAGGAAGCCGGTGCAGGCGGCGTTGATGTCGAACACCGCCGCCCGGCCGGCCCCCAGGGCCTGCTGCACCGCCGAGGCGGCGCTGGGCACCAGGCTGTCGGGGCTGGCGGTGGCCAGGATGATGCCGTCGAGCCGGCCGGCGTCGAGCCCGGCGGCGGCCAGGGCGTGGCGGGCGGCGACCACGGCCAGCTCGGAGGTGTTGACGTGGGCGATACGGCGTTCCCTGATGCCGGTGCGGCTATGGATCCAGTCGTCGGAGGTGTCGAGGAAGGTGCTGAGGTCGTCGTTGCTCAGCATGGCCGGAGGCAGGCATTTGCCCCAACCGGTAATATTGGCATAACGCATGGCGGGCCCGTATAGCGATGAAGGGATAGCCGCGATTATGCCCTAGCCGTCACAGGCTGTCATGCTCATGTAACAGGATTAGAGCAAAACCTCGGTGCCCTGTCCGCCGCGGGACACCGAGGGGGCGCCTGGACCTTCGGCTCTCAGCGCGCTTGGTATTGGCGAATGGCGTCGACCATGCCGTCCGCGTCCAGGCCCAGGAGGGCCAGGATCTGCCGCTGCTCGCCCTGCTCGATAAAGCGGTCGGGCAGGCCCAGGTTCAGCACCGGCACCGGCCGCTTGTGGCGCATCAGGCACTCGTTCACCGCCGAGCCGGCGCCGCCCATAAGGGCGTTTTCCTCTATGGTCACCAGCAGTTCGTGGTTATCCAGCAACGACAGCAACAGGGCTTCGTCCAGGGGCTTGACGAAGCGCATGTCGACCAGGGTGGCGTCCAGCCGTTCGGCGGCAAGCTGCGCTTCTGCCAGCAGGGTGCCGAAGTTGAGCAGGGCCACGCCGCTGCCCCGGCGGACGATCCGGCCCTTGCCCAGTTCCAGCGCCGTCATCGATGCTTCGATCTCCACGCCGCAGCCGCCGCCGCGCGGGTAGCGCACCGCCGCCGGTCCCGGGTGCATGTAGCCGGTGTACAGCATCTGCCGGCATTCGTTTTCGTCGGCGGGGGTCATGATCACCATGTTGGGCACGGTGCGCAGGTAGCCGAGATCGAAGGCACCCTGGTGGGTGGGGCCGTCGGCGCCGACGATGCCGGCCCGGTCGATGGCGAACAGCACATCCAGGTGCTGCAGCGCCACGTCGTGGATCAGCTGATCGTAGGCCCGCTGCAAAAAGGTGGAGTAAATAGCCACCACCGGCTTCTTGCCCTCTATCGCCAGGCCCGCCGCCAGGGTCACCGCGTGCTGCTCGGCGATGGCCACGTCGAAGTAGCGCTGGGGATATTCCCGGGAGAAACGCACCAGGCCCGAGCCTTCGCGCATGGCCGGGGTGATGGCCATCAGCCGGGGATCCAGCCGGGCCATGTCGCACAGCCAGTTGCCGAAGATGGCGGAGTAGGACAGGCCGCCCCCGCCGCTCTTGGGCAACTGATGGTGGTTGGGGTCGAACTTGGGCACGCCGTGGTAACCGATGGGATCCTGCTCGGCGGGCAGGTAGCCCTTGCCCTTGCGGGTCATCACATGCAGGAACTGGGGGCCCTTGAGCTTGCGCATGTTGCGCAGGGTTTCCACCAGGGTCTCGATGTCGTGGCCGTCGATGGGGCCGACGTAATTGAAGCCGAACTCCTCGAACAGGGTGCCGGGCACCACCATGCCCTTGAGGTGCTCCTCGGCCCGGCGGGCCAGCTCCTTGATCGGGGGCACCATCTCCAGCGCCTTCTTGCCCCCTTCGCGCAGGGTGCTGTAGAGGGAGCCGGACATGATCCGCGCCAGGTGGTTGTTGAGGGCGCCCACGTTCTCGGAGATGGACATCTCGTTGTCGTTGAGCACCACCAGCATGTCCTTGTGGATGTCGCCGGCGTGGTTGAGCGCCTCGAAGGCCATGCCGGCGGTGAGGGCGCCGTCGCCGATCACCGCCACCACCTTGCGGCCCTTGTTCTCTTCCGCGGCGGCGATGGCCATGCCCAGCGCCGCGCCGATGCTGGTGCTGGAGTGGCCCACCGACAGGGTGTCGTACTCGCTTTCTTCCCGCCAGGGAAAGGGATGCAGACCCTGGTACTGGCGAATGCTGGCCATGCGCTCGCGCCGGCCGGTGAGGATCTTGTGCGGATAGGCCTGGTGGCCCACGTCCCACACCAGGCGGTCGAAGGGGGTGTTGTAGACGTAGTGCAGGGCGACCGTCAGTTCCACCACGCCCAGGCCGGAGGCCAGGTGGCCGCTGCTGCGGCTCACCGAATGCAGCAGGTAGGCCCGCAGTTCGTCGCACAGGGCGGGCAGCCGCTCCTGGGGCAGGCTGCGCAGTTCGTCCGGCAGGTTGGCCAGGGCCAGGGTCGGGTAATCGGCAATATTCAGACTCATAGGCTTATTATTATCCTCGCCCTAGAACTCGCGTTTCACGATGTAGTGGGCGAATGCTTCCAGTGTATGGGTGGGGTAGGGGATTTCCGCCAGCGCCGCCAGCGCCTGCTGATAGAGCTGCTGTGCCAGTTGCCGGGCGCCGTCCAGCCCGAGCAGCGCCGGGTAGGTACTCTTCTGCTGCACCAGATCCTTGCCCCGGGTCTTGCCCAGGGTCTGGGTATCGGCGGTGATGTCCAGGATGTCGTCCTGCACCTGGAAGGCCAGGCCGATGGCTTCGGCGTAGCGGCTCAGGGCGTTCAGGTGGGCTTCGTCCAGATCCCGGGCGCAGAGGGCGCCCAGGCGCACGGCGGCGCGGATCAGGGCACCGGTCTTGTGGCGGTGCAGGGTCTCCAGCCGGGACTGATCGATAAGCTTGCCTTCGCTTTGCATGTCCAGGGCCTGACCGCCGCACATGCCGGCGTAGCCGCTGGCCCGGGCCAGCTCCTGCACCATGCGCAACCGGCGGCCGGCATCGAGGCCGTCGTCCCACTGGCGGCTGAGCAGTTCGAAGGCCAGGGTCTGCAGGGCGTCGCCGGCGAGGATGGCGGTGGCTTCGTCGAATGCCTTGTGCACAGTGGGCTTGCCCCGGCGCAGGTCGTCGTTGTCCATGGCCGGCAGATCGTCGTGGATCAGCGAATAGGCGTGGATGCACTCGACGGCGGCGGCGGCGGCATCCAGTGCCCGGGGGCTGGCGTTGCCCAGCAGCTCACCGCTGGCGTACACCAGCATGGGGCGAACCCGCTTGCCGCCCTGCAGCAGGCCGTATTCCATGGCGGCCTTGAGTTCAGGCGCCAGTTCATCCAGCTCGTGCAGGGTCCGGGACAGGACGGCGTCTATCCGCTCGCCGTACTGCTGCTGTAACAGCACAACGCTCACCTCAGCGCTCCTCTTGTCCTGGATTAAAGGCCACCAGCCGCTCTTCGCCTTCCTGTTGCAGCAGCACCTGCACCTGTTGCTCGGCCTGGGCCAGCCGCTGTTGCCCGGCCCGCACCAGCTGCACGCCCCGCTCGAAGGACTTGAGCGCCTGCTCCAGGCTCAGCTCGCCCTCCTCCAGTTGGCTGACCAGGCTTTCCAGCTCCGCGAGGGCGCTTTCAAAATCCATGTTTTCCGGTTTTTTGGTGGCCACGGCGATCCCCTGTGGTTCGACTTGCAAAATTGTCGGCAATAGTAACATTGCCGCCCGGGGTTTGGCGAAAGATATAGAGGGCGGGCCGGAGCCGGCTCGTCCTTTTCGGCTAAAGAAAATCTGCCGCTGCCGATAACAACATCGGCGACAAGAGAAGCCGTGACGAGGTAAGATTGGCGCCGTTTCAGGTACGCGATAACAGCAGAGTGAGGACCCTATTTTGGATCTGGCAACCCTTCTTGGATTGATCGGTGGACTGGCATTTATTTCCATGGCGATGGTGCTGGGTGGTGGCATCACCATGTATATGGATGTGCCGGCGATCTTTATCGTCTTCGTCGGCTCCCTGTTCGTGGTGATGATGAAGTTCAATCTCGGTCAGTTTTTTGGTGCCACCCGGATAGCGGCTCGTGCCTTTATGTTCAAGCTGGAAAAACCCGAGGAGCTGATCGAGCGGGTGGTGCAACTGGCCGATGCGGCGCGCAAGGGCGGTTTCCTGGCGCTGGAGGAAGCGGAAATTACCAACCCTTTCCTGCAAAAAGCGGTCAACATGCTGGTGGACGGCCATGAGCAGGGGGTGGTGAAGGCGGCCCTGGAAAAGGACATCGAGCTCACCGCCGAGCGCCAGACCGAAGGGGCGCGTATCTTCCGCGCCCTGGGCGATGTGGCGCCGGCCATGGGCATGATAGGCACCCTGATCGGCCTGGTGGCCATGCTGGCCAATATGGACGATCCCAAGGCCATAGGGCCGGCCATGTCCATTGCCCTGCTGACCACCCTCTATGGCGCCATCTTCGCCAACATGATCGCCTTGCCGATCGCCGACAAGCTCGAGTTGCGCATGGGGGAAGAGCGGCTGAACCGTACCCTTATCCTCGATGCGATCATGAGTATTCAGGACGGGCAAAATCCTCGCATCATGCAAGGCCTGCTGGAGAACTACCTGGCTGATGCCAAGCGTTTGCGGGAGGAATAGTGGCAAAACATAAAAAGGACAAGCCGAAACCGGCGGGCGCGCCCGCCTGGATGACCACCTTTGCCGATCTGGCCACCATACTGATGAGCTTCTTCGTGCTGTTGCTGGCCTTTGCCGAGATGGACGTGCTCAAGTTCAAGCAGATCGCCGGCAGCATGAAATATGCCTTCGGGGTACAGAACCAGCTGGAAGTGACCGAAATCCCCAAAGGCACCTCGGTGATCGCTCTGGAGTTCAGGCCCGGCCGGCCCGAACCGACCCCCATAGATACCGTGATGCAGCAGACCCTGGACTCCACCCAGGCGGAACTGGATTTCCAGCCCGGAGAATCCGATCGTTCCGCCGGCTTCGCCCGGGAGGTCGGGAACCTGAGCGGCAGCGAGCAGCCGGACATTCCGCAGACCGAGCCGGAAACCCTGACCATAGCCCAGGAGCTGGCAGAAAGCCTGAGCGAGCCCATCGAGCAGGAAGCGATAGAAATCGAGGCCCTGGGCCAGCAGGTGGTGATCCGCATCCGGGAGAATGCCTCCTTCCCCGCCGGCTCGGCCTTCCTGCAACCCCAGTTCTGGCCGGTGGTGCGCCAGATAGGCGGCCTGATCAAGGAGTTGCCCGGCGAGATCCTGGTGTCGGGGCATTCGGACGATATCCAGACCAGTAACGAGCTGTTCCGCTCCAATTGGGAACTGTCGACCCAACGGGCGCTGGCGGTGGCGGATCAGCTGCTGCGGGTGGAGGGGTTCGACGATGGCCGCATGGTGGTGATGGGCATGGCGGACACCCGGCCGCTGGCGCCCAACGACACCGCCGAAAACCGCAGCCGCAACCGTCGGGTGGAGATCACCATTTCCCAGGGCAAGCCCAAGTTCACCCCGCCGCTGGAGCTGCTGTCGCCCTGAGGCGGCTCCCCGCTATTTTTTAAGCAAAGACCCGGCATTGTTGTATAATGCCGGGCTTTCGTTTTTTCGCTGTCCCGGACGTACCGAACCATGAAATTTATTATCAAGCTGCATCCCGAAATCACCATCAAGAGCAAGTCGGTGCGTCAGCGCATGAGCAAGATCCTGCAGGGCAATATCCGCAATGTGCTCAAGCCGCTGGACGAGCACGTCAAGATCCGCGCCGACTGGGACAAGCTGGTGCTGCGCAGCAATATCCTGACCGAGGAGCACCGTGCGGCCATGATCGCCGCCCTGGCCTGCATTCCCGGCATCCAGAGTTTTCTGGAGGTCAAGGAATACCAGGTGACCACCCTCGACGAAATCCTGGAACTGACCCAGGCCATGTTCGGCGACAGGCTGGCGGGCAAGACCTTTTGCGTGCGCGCCAAGCGCCGGGGCCAGCAGTCGTTCAGCTCCCTGGATGTGGAGCGCTACGTGGGCGGCGGCCTCAACCAGCGCTGCGCTACCGGCGGCGTCCGGCTGAAAAATCCCGATCTGCAGATCAACCTGGAGCTGGACGGTGATCGCCTCTTTCTGGTGAGCGGGCAACATGTCGGGCTCGGTGGCTTTCCCATCGCCACCCAGGAGAGCGTGCTCAGCCTGATGTCCGGCGGCTACGACTCGGGCGTGGCCTCCTACCAGTTCATCAAGCGCGGCAGCCGGGTGCATTACTGCTTCTTTAACCTGGGCGGGCGCGAGCACGAAGCCGGGGTGCGGGAGGTGGTGCACTACCTGTGGAAGAAGTACGGCGCGTCCCACCGGGTCAAGTTTATTTCGGTGCCCTTCGAGGGGGTGGTGGCCGAGATCCTGGACAAGATCGACAAGGGCCATATGGGCGTGGTGCTCAAGCGCATGATGATGCGTGCCGGCGCCGCCGTGGCCGAGAAGCTGGATATCAGGGCGCTGGTGACCGGCGAGTCCATGGGCCAGGTATCGAGCCAGACGGTGACCAACCTCAACGTCATCGACAGGGTCACCGACACCCTGATACTGCGTCCGCTGATCGCCGCCGACAAGCAGGACATCATCGATCAGGCCCGGCAGATAGGCACTGCCGCCTACGCCGAAAAAATGCCGGAATACTGCGGGGTCATCTCCCAAAAGCCCACCATCAAGGCGGACCTGGCCAAGGTGGAGGCCGAGGAGGCCAGGTTCGACTTCGGCGTGCTCGATACCGCCATCCAGGCGTCCTTCGTGGAGGATGTGCGGGATCTGGCCAGGGCCTGGACCCTGCCGGAGGTGGAGTTCAGCGAGGCGGCCGGCAACGACGAGGTGATCCTGGATATCCGCGCTCCGGAGGAAGAAGAGGAGGCGCCGCTGCAGGTGGACGGCCACCAGGTGCTGCACCTGCCGTTCTTCAAGCTGGCCCACCAGTTCGGCGAGCTGGATTCAAGCAAGACCTATCTGCTCTACTGCGCCCGGGGCGTGATGAGCCGGCTGCAGGCCATCCACCTGAAGGAGCAGGGCTTCGACAACGTCAAGGTGTACAAGCCTTAAATAACAGTTCCGCATGGTAGCTCACTACCGGCAGCGACTGGGTTTCGCTAAGCAGACCCTCCGCGCCAGGGATGGCGCGGCGGAGCCCCCAGGGACGGGTTTACGGCGTGTCTGCGTGCGGGACCCGGTCGATGTAGCACTATTAGGATCAGTTATTTAACACGGTGAGGCGCGAGGGGGAATGAGGAGACTCGCTCCCCCTCACCCCTCACGCCCCTTTACCCGCCCAGTTTTTTCACTTCGTTATACAGCTGACGGCATACCGGTACCGGTAAATGTCCCGCGTGCTTGAGCACGTAACCGGTGATGTAATTGATTTCGGTCGGCCGGCCATGGGCCAGATCCTGGTGCATGGAGGAATAATTGGTGGCGGTCAGCTCTATCACCTTGTGCAGGCGGCGGCGGAAATCCTCCAGCGGCTCCTGCTCGCCGAGGGCCGCCATCACCTGGTGCACTTCCTCGGACAACTGCGCCAGCACGGCATTGAAGCGAGGCTCCAGCAACTGGCCGTTGCGGATCCGGTGACAGGCGGTAAGCGGGTTGATCACCGCATTGATGGCCAGCTTGCGGTGCTGCAGGCGGGCGATGTCCGGGCTCCAGCGGACCTGCCCCAAGGCGCCGGCCAGGGCATCGGCCAGGCCGGCGTGGGCGTTGGCCGCCGGGTTGGCCGGCCCCAGCCAGGTTTCGCCCCGGCCGGTATGGCGCACCAGCCAGGGGCCTTCCTTCATGGCGCCGTGGCTGCTGACGCCGACGATGAGCGGGTTTTGGGGATACAGCGCCAGGACCTGTTCGGCCACGCCCAGACCATTGTGCAACAGTATGATGGGGGTCTCGTTCGGCAGCCCCCGCAGCGCCTGCAGCGCCGGCACCACCTGGTAGGCCTTGGTCAGCACCAGCAGGCGGCGGATCAGCCCCGCCTGCTCGGCGAAGAGGGGATGGGTGTGGACCAGCTGGTGGCGCCCGGCCAGGGTGATGAGATCCAGGCTGGGATGCAGGTGGCCCCGATGGCGTTCGGACAGCAGCAGCGACACCGGCTCGCCCCGGCCGCGCAACAGCCCGGCCATGACGCAACCCAAGGCGCCGGCCCCCAGAATGGTCCACTCCGTCATCGCAGTTCCCCTGTTATTTGGTATCATTATTTTTTCGAGTGAATCTATACGTTAACGGTGAAGCCGCATCGGTGCCAGTGTATTTTTTGTGGCGACCATGGGCCACCATCCAGATACAGGAGTCAAGATGCCGTCTTTTGATATTGTCTCTGAAGTGGAGATGAACGAGGTCCGTAACGCGGTGGACAACGCCAACCGGGAGCTGGATACCCGTTTCGATTTCCGCGGGGTGGAGGCCAGCTTCGAACTCAAGGACGACAAGGTCAAGCTGGGGGCCGATGCCGAGTTCCAGCTGCAGCAGATGCTGGACATACTGCGTGGCAAGCTGATCAAGCGCAACGTGGACACCAATGTGATGGACGAAGGAGAGGTGGTGCACTCGGGCAAGCGCTACTACCAGGAAGTCGGCTTCAAGCAGGGTATCGACAGCACCTTTGCCAAGAAGCTGGTCAAGCTTATCAAGGACAGCAAGATCAAGGTGCAGGCCTCGATCCAGGGCGATCAGGTGCGGGTCAGCGGCAAGAAACGCGACGACCTGCAGGAAGTGATGGCGTTGCTGCGCCAGAGCGAGCTGGAGCAGCCGGTGCAGTTCAACAACTTCCGGGATTGAATGGAAAGGGGCCGAATGGCCCCTTTGTCTTGTCAGAACTTGTAGGTGACGGAGAAGTAGTGGCCCAGGCCGGAGGTGTCCTGGGTGAAGCCGGTGCCGTCGCTGCCGTCCTTGAAGAAGGCCATATTGTTGTAGGCCTTGAGGCCGTAGCCCACGGCGTAGCGGTCGGAGTGCCAGTAGAGGCCGTTGAACCACTCCAGGGCGTTGGACGTGCGGCCCGGTTCGGCACCGATGGTGTCGGCGCCGAACTTGTAGTCCAGGTAGCCCTGGTAGGCCACGAAGCTGCCGTTGTCGAAGTGGTAGAAGGGCTTGAACCAGTTGGTGGACAGCATGTAGCCGTCCCACTTGCCCTCGTCCGGGGCGCCGTAGTTTTCGCGCACGTAGCGGCCGTAGAGGTTCAGCCCCATCTTGCCGAACCAGGGCACCTGGATATCGGAGCCCAGGCCCACGTAATGCTCGAACAGGCCGCTGCGCACTTCGGTGCCATCGGGCAAGGTGAATTGGGCATTATCGGCCACGTTGGTGACGGTGGCGATATAGAGTTCCTGCACCGGGCCGAAGGAGAGATCGGTTTTGGTCAGGGCGTCCAGGGACAGGCGGGGCGCGAACTTGAAGAAGAAGTTGTCGCCGCCGTAGCGGTCGTCGCCCTTGCTGTCGAAGATGTCGAACACGTCCAGGTAGCCGTAGAGATCGAACAGGCCGGAGCGGCCGCCGAATTCCATTTCCAGGTAGGTGGTGTCCTGGGCGCCGAAGGGGATCTTGTTGCCTTCGCTGCGCATCAGGTTGAACTGCAGCCACTTGTAGTCGTTCTTGTGGATGTCGTCGCCGTAGTCGGCGGCAAGGGCCGCGGGGGTGGCGAGGGTGGCCAGCACGCCGGCGGCGACCAGGTTGGTAAGCATCTTAGCCATCTGTCTGTCTCTTCTTTTCATTTGAAATGACAAGGTTTTCCTTAACCGTCGAGGCAGGAATCCCTGGGGTGGAGGGGAGTCTAGGCGGGTGAAAAAACGGCGCAAGACCGCAAACGATTGCGCCGTTTCAGTTTTGTGACCGCGGTGGCATTCGCCTATCTGGCGGGGGGATGCAGCCGGGTCACCAGGTGGATCAGCAGCAGCACCGGAGCGCCGATGGCGGCGGTGCCGATAAAGAAAGTGGCATAGCCATAAGAGTCCACCACTATGCCGGAGAAGCCGGCGATAAACTTGGGCAGCAGCATCATCACCGAGCTGAACAGGGCGTACTGGGTGGCGGAGAAGGCCACGTTGGTCAGGCTGGACAGGTAGGTGATAAAGGCGGCGGTGGCGATGCCGGCGCTCAGGTTGTCGAGGGAGATGATCAGGGTCAGCAGCAGCAGGTCGGCGCCCAGCTGGCTCATCAGCGCGAACAACAGGTTGGTGCTGGCGGCCAGCATGGCGCCCAGCATCAGGATGCGCAGGGTGCCGAAGCGCATCACCAGCAGGCCGCCCAGGGCCGCCCCCACCAGGGTCATGATGACGCCGTACACCTTGGTGACGGTGGCGATTTCCGACTTGCTGAAGCCCATGTCCACGTAGAAGGGATTGGCCATGACGCCCATCACCACGTCCGAGATGCGGTAGCAGGCGATCAGCGCCAGGATCAGCAGCGCCTGCCAGCCGAAGCGCTGGAAGAACTCGGCGAACGGCGCCACCACGGCGCTTTGCAAAAAGGCCAGCAGGGCCGCCAGGGGGCGGGGCCAGCCCCGTTCCATCAGAGCCTGCTTGTGCTCGGCCTGGGCCTGTTGCTGGGCGGCCAGATCCACCTCGGGCTCGTGCAGCAGCAGGCAGGTGATCACCCCCACCAGCATAAAGCCCATCATGCACAGATAGGCCACCTTCCAGCCGACGGGATCGTAACCCAGATCCGACCCGGCCCAGGCGGCGATGGCCAGCGCCCCGCCCCCCGCCAGTATCATCGCCAGCCGGTAGCCGGTCATGTAGGCGGCGGCCAGCGCCCCCTGCAGCCGTTCCGGTGCGGCCTCGATGCGGTAGGCGTCGATGACGATGTCCTGGGTGGCGGAGGCGAAAGCCACCGCCAGGGCGAACAGCGCCAGGCTGACCAACTGGGTGGTGGGATCGGAAAACGCCATGCCGGCCAGTGCCGCCATGATGGTGAGCTGGGAAAACAGCATCCAGCTGCGCCGCCGGCCCATCCTGCGCGACAGCCAGGGCAGCGGCAGCCGGTCGACCAGGGGCGACCACAGCCACTTGACACCATAGGCCAGCGCCACCCAACTGAAAAAGCCGATGCTGGTGCGGCTGACGCCGGCCTCCCGCAACCAGAATGACAGGGTGCCGAACACCAGCAGCAGCGGCAGGCCGGAGGAAAAGCCGAGGGCGAACAGAATAAGGACCCGTCGCTCCAGGTAGATCGACAGGCTCTGCTGCAACCGGGTCATGGTCAGGGCTCTGATGGGGGTTCTCCCGCATCGTCGGCGAGCCGGCGCACTTCCAGCAGGATAATGGGCTGCTGGGGCACGTCCCGGGCGCGCAGCTGCAGGTTCATGCCGGTGGGCACGGCCGCCATCTTGCCCAGTACTTCCTCGCCCCTGATCACCTTGCCGAACACCGTATAGCCGGGTTGGCTCCCCGCATCCAGGGCGGTGTTGTCCTTCAGGTTGATGTAAAACTGGCGGGTGGCGCTGTCGGGCGCCTGGGTACGGGCCATGGCGATGGTACCGCTCAGGTTGGACAGACCGTTGGCCGACTCGTTGGCCACCGGCTCATAGGTGGGCAGGGGGCTGAAATCGGTACCGTAGCCGCCGCCCTGCACCACGAAGCCGGGGATCAGACGGTGGAACAGGCTGTTGTTGTAGCTGCCGTCGTCGACGTAGCGCAGGAAGTTGGCGACCGTCCTGGGAGCCGCCACTTCGTCCAGCTCGACTTCCAGCCGGCCCATGTTGGTGACCAGCTCGACCCGGGGGCCGGCCAGCACCGGCAGGGCCAGCAGGGTGCCCAGTAACCAAAGGATAGCTTTCATATGTTCTCCTTGCCCCAGGCCCGGGCGGCGAAGCCCGGGCCATGATGCCGCTGCGGGGACAGCGATGACTCAGTTGCCGCTGATAAAATTCTGTACGTCGCGATCGGCCAGCATGTCCTGCACCAGCAACGACAGCTGCTTGTTCAGGGCTTCCTTCACCTTGTCCAGCTCGGGGTGCAGGCGACCGGGGAATTCCTCCTGGGCGCTGCGGCGGTACTGCTTGGTCATGGTGCGGCCGTTGCGCTCCAGGGTCAGCTGCAGGCGCAGTTGCTGGACCACGTCGTAGCTGATATGGCCGCGGATCACCCGGGCCAGTACCTCCTGCAACTGCAGGTTGACGCGGGTGCCGGCACCCTGTTCGATAAAGGCGCCCTGGGTGCTCAGGCCCTGTGCCAGGGCCTGCTCCAGCTGGATGCGCAGGTTGTTGCTGGCGCCGACCACCACCGGGGATTTGCTCTGCTGCTCTATCTGGATGATAAAGTCGTTGGCGCGCGCGTCACTGCTGCTCAGGGCGACCGACTGGCCGCGATAGACGCCGCCGCCGACCTGGGCAGAAGGGCTGACGTCGACGGCGATGGGATAATAGCTGGCACAGGCGCTCAAACCCAGGGTCAGAATGATGGCGGTTAACCATTTCATGGATTTCATCTACAGGCTTCCTTAAGGGGTTTTAATGGCTCTCAGGATAACGAATTTGCGATTGGATGCCACTACCCGCTGATTACCGAACAGCCGCTTCAGCTTCTGATGGTAATCGAGGTGGCGGTTGGCCACCAGCAGCAGCTCGCCGCCCCGGCGCAGCACCCGTTTGGCGTCCACGAACATCTGCCAGGCGATATGATCGGTGATCGCCTGCTGCTGGTGGAAGGGCGGGTTGCACAGCACCAGATCGGCGCTGTCGGCCGTCAGGCCCTCGAGACAGTTGTTGACCATAAAGCGGGCGCGCTCCATCGCCCCGGGCAGGTTGTGCTCCAGGTTCAGCCGGGCGCTGGCGATGGCCATATGGGACTCATCCACGAAGCAGACCCGTGCCTGGGGATTGCGGGCCAGGGTCATCAGCCCCAGTACGCCGTTGCCGCAGCCCAGATCGATGATCCGGCCCTGATGATCGCTCGGCAGGTGCTCGAGCATAAAGCGGGCGCCGATATCCAGGCCGGCGCGGGAAAACACGTTGGCGTGGTTATAAATGGTAAAGCCGGTGCCGTCCAGCGGCCAGGCCAGGGGGGGCGGCAGGGGGGAGGGGGCCCTGGCCGGGTCCGGGGTGCAGAAGATAAGGCGGGCCTTCTTCCAGGCCAAGCTGGTGCGGGTGGGCCCCAGGTACTGTTCGAACAGCGCCAGGGTGGAGCTGTGGATATCCCTGGCCTTGGCGCCGGCAATGACACGGGTTTGCGGGCCCGCCACCCGGCTCAGGGCGGCCAGCTGGTACTCCAGCAGGGCCTTGGTCTTGGGCAGTTTGAGCAGCACCAGCCCGGGTTGCTCGGGCCAGGGCGCCAGGCTGTCGAGCGACTGCCAGTCGGGCGCCAGGCCGTTGTCCATGGCGTTGGCGTTGAGGGCCAGCTCGGCTACCCGGGAGTCGGTCATGGCCCAGGGCTTGAGGTGGTGCAGGGCAAGGGTGAGGGCGCCGCAGCCGTCGTTGACGATCAGCAGCGGGGCTTGCCGGTCCCATTCCTGTGAGGCCAGCTCGTTCATGATATATTCATCGGCTGCGTCCCAGGCCTGCAGGCCGTGCTGGGCGTGGCGGGGGTAGCGGTGCAGTATCAGCTCGCCGCCCTGGGGCAGGGGAAAGTGATGATTCATAACGATGGATGGCCCGAATAGCAAAAAAGGGGCATTTTAACAGCTCGGGAGGGAAAAGCAGCATGGGCTTGTGGGGTGGGGCACCCGAGTGGATAGAACTGAGCGGCGGACGCCTGTTGTGGTGGCCCGGGGCCTTCGCCGCCGAGGCGGACGCCTGGCTGGCGCAACTCGGGCGGGAGATCCCCTGGCGGCAGCACCGGCTCCGGCTGTTCGGGCGCGAGCTGGACGAACCCCGCCTGTCCTGCTGGATGGGGGAGGCGGCCTATCGTTACTCGGGCCGTACCCGTGCGCCCGAACCCTGGCATCCGCTGGTGGCCGAGATGAGGCGGCGGCTGGAAGCCCTGTGCGAGCGGCCCTTCAACGGGGTGCTGCTCAACCTGTATCGGGACGGCCGGGACAGCATGGGCTGGCACGCGGACGACGAACCCGAACTCGGCCCCGATCCGCTGATCGCCTCGGTCAGCCTGGGCGCCGGCCGCCGCTTCCTGCTGCGCCATGGCGGCGGCGAGCGGCGCGAGCTGATGCTCGACCATGGCAGCCTGCTGGTGATGGCGGGCGAAATGCAGCATCATTGGCAGCATGCCCTGCCCAGGATGGCCGGCGTGACCGAGGTACGGATCAACCTGACCTTCCGTTATCTGCCGCCCCAGGGCCGTGAAGAGTGAGGGGGTAGGCGTGAGGGTCACTCCACACCCCGCCTTCCTCACGCATACCCCTTACCCCTCACAATACCAGGAGTCGATTATGTCCATACAAGCCGCCATAGAACGCAAGGTGCAAAAGGCCCTCGCCCCCCAGCATCTGGAAGTGATCAATGAAAGCTATATGCACCGGGTGGCCCCCGGCTCGGAAACCCATTTCAAGCTGGTGGTGGTGAGCGACCGCTTCGAGGGCCAGCGCCTGCTGGCCCGGCACCGGCTGTTGAACAGCCTGCTGGCCGAGGAGCTGGCGGGCGGCGTCCATGCCCTGGCGCTGCACACCCTGACCCCGGCCGAGTGGCAGGCCCGGGGCGGAGTACCGGACAGCCCCGCCTGCCGTGGCCAGGGCGGCGTGTCGGCCTGAAGACCATGTTGCCCGGGCTTGACGGTGTTGTTGCCCGCCGGCTCCGACATCATGATGGGGTGGGCTCCAAGTGGAGCTGAGTCATCTTCGACCAAGGCATAATAACTGGCCGAATATCATGGCGTTATTCTTGCTTGCCCGGTGCGTGGCCCCGTCGTTTTTGGCGAAACAGGCGGTAATTTTTGGTAATTGCCATGGCAGCCGTCGCGTTAAAAGTGCTAGAATTATGCGCCTTTTATATCGGGCTGGATGTTACCGGACTGTAGTCACGCTGTTGCCAAGACGATAGAGGCAGGCCGGTAGCGACTCATCAGCATGTTGTCATGTCTGACATGGCAAGTACCTGTCTTCCCCTAACAAGTAGTGCAAGTGAGTATGATTACAATTAAAAAAGGACTGGACCTCCCGATCTCCGGGGCCCCAGAGCAAGTAATCTACGATGGTCCTGCCATCAAGCGCGTTGCTACGCTGGGCGAAGAGTATGTGGGCATGCGCCCTACCATGTATGTCAAGGTAGAGGACCGCGTCAAAAAAGGTCAGGTGATCTTCGAGGACAAGAAGAATCCTGGCGTTAAGTTCACAGCTCCCGCCGCCGGAACAGTGGTTGAAATCAACCGTGGCGCCAAACGTGTACTGCAATCGGTCGTGATTGCCGTCGATGACAGCGAAGAGCAGATTACTTTTTCAAAATATTCTTCCGCCGAACTGTCCAAACTGGAACGTGACACCGTCAAAGAGCAGCTGGTTGAGTCCGGCATGTGGACCGCCCTGCGCACCCGTCCCTTCAGCAAGGTGCCTGCCGTCGACTCCGCTCCGCGTTCCATCTTTGTGACCGCCATGGACTCCAACCCCCTCTGTGCCAACGCCGAACTGATCATCAAGGAAAACGCCCAGGCGTTTACCGATGGTCTGCAGGTGCTGAGCCGCCTGACCGATGGCCAGGTGCACGTGTGCAAGGGAGAAGGCAGCCTGCCCCAGGCCCAGGCCGACAACATCAAGGAACACGTCTTCGTGGGCGTGCATCCCGCCGGTCTGCCGGGCACCCACATTCACTTTATCGATCCTGTCGTTCCGGGCAAGGTGGTCTGGTACATCAACTACCAGGACGTCATCGCCTTCGGCAAGCTGTTCACCAGCGGTGAGCTGTTCACCGACCGGGTGGTGGCCCTGGGTGGTCCCGTGGTGCAGAAGCCGCGCCTGCTGCGCACCCGTATCGGCGCCTCCCTCGACGAGCTGACCGCCGGCGAACTGCAGAACGGGGAAAATCGTGTCATTTCCGGCTCGGTGCTGTCCGGCACCACCGCCAACGGTCCCCATGCCTACCTGGGCCGCTATCACCTGCAGGTGTCGGTGCTGAAGGAAGGCCGCGACAAGGAGTTCATGGGCTGGCTGGCGCCGGGCGCCAACAAGTTCTCCGTGACCCGCGCCTACCTGAGCCACCTGGCCAAGGGCAAGCTGTTCGATCTGACCACCACCACCAACGGCTCCAGCCGTGCCATGGTGCCGATCGGCAACTACGAGCGCGTCATGCCGCTGGATCTCCTGCCCACCCTGCTGCTGCGTGATCTGCTGTCCGGCGATACCGACAGCGCCCAGACCATGGGCTGCCTGGAGCTGGACGAAGAAGATCTGGCGCTGTGCACCTATGTGTGCCCGGGCAAGTACGATTACGGCCAGGTACTGCGTCAGTGTCTGACCAAGATTGAGCTAGAGGGCTAAGTGAAATGAGTTTGAAGCACACTCTGGAAAAGATCGAACACCATTTCGAGCCGGGTGGTAAGTACGAGAAGTTTTACGCCCTGTACGAAGCGGTGGCGACCGTGCTCTACACCCCGGGCATGGTGACCCGCAACGCCTCCCATGTGCGCGACAGCATCGATCTGAAGCGCATCATGATCATGGTGTGGATGGCGACCTTCCCGGCCATGTTCTTCGGCATGTACAACGCCGGCGGCCAGGCCATCGCGGCCCTGACCAGCATGTACAGCCCGGCCGATCTGGCCGCGGTGATCGACGGCAACTGGCGCTATGGCCTGGCCCAGGGCCTGGGGGCAACCCTGGGTGAAGGCGCCGGCTGGGGCAGCAAGCTGCTGCTGGGCGCCACCTACTTCCTGCCCATCTACCTGACCGTGTTCGTGGTGGGTGGTTTCTGGGAAGTGCTGTTCGCCACCGTGCGCAAGCACGAAGTGAACGAAGGCTTCTTCGTCACCTCTGTGCTGTTCGCCCTGATCGTGCCCGCCACCCTGCCCCTGTGGCAGGCCGCCCTGGGTATCACCTTCGGCGTGGTCATGGCCAAGGAAATCTTCGGCGGTACCGGCAAGAACTTCCTCAACCCCGCCCTGGCGGGACGGGCCTTCCTGTTCTTCGCCTACCCGGCCGAGATCTCCGGCGACGCGGTCTGGACCGCGGTCGACGGCTTCTCCGGCGCCACCGCCCTGGGCCAGTGGGCCGCAGGCGGCCAGGCCGCGCTGCTGGACGTGAACACCGGCGCCGCCATCAGCTGGATGGACGCCTTTATCGGCAACATGCAGGGTTCCATCGGCGAGGTCTCCACCCTGGCCATTTTGATCGGTGGTTTCTTTATCATCTACCTGGGCATCGCTTCCTGGCGCATCGTCGCCGGCGTGATGATCGGCATGGTGCTGACCGCGACCCTGTTCAACGTCGTCGGCTCCGACACCAACCCCATGTTCTCCATGCCCTGGCACTGGCACCTGGTTCTGGGTGGCTTCGCCTTCGGCATGATGTTCATGGCCACCGATCCGGTGTCCGCCTCCTTTACCAACAAGGGTAAATGGTGGTACGGCGCCCTTATCGGTGTCATGGTGGTGCTGATCCGCGTGGCCAACCCGGCCTTCCCCGAAGGCATGATGCTGGCCATCCTGTTCGCCAACCTGTTCGCTCCCTTGTTCGACCACTTCGTGGTGCAGGCCAATATCAAACGGAGGCTGGCTCGTGGCTAAGAAAGAAACAATGGGCAGAACCTTTGCCGTGATCGGCGGACTCTGCCTGGTCTGCTCCATAGTGGTGTCCGTCGCCGCCGTGGGACTGAAGCCGATCCAACAGCGCAACCAGGTACTGGATGTGCAAAGCAACATCGTCAGCGTGGCCGGTTTCGATGCCAGCTCCGCCCGGGCGGTGGAAGAGAGCTATGCCCGCTTTATCGAGGCCCGCCTGGTGGACCTGGATACCGGCGAGTTCTCCGACCTGCCGGTAGAGGGATACAACCAGCGCAATGCCGCCAAGGATCCGAATGCCAGCATCCGCCTGAGCAGCGATGAAGACCCGGCCGGCATCCGCCGCCGCGCCAACCTGGCGCCGGTGTACCTGGCCAAGGACGAGAACGGCGAGCTGGACAGCATTATCCTGCCGGTACACGGCCAGGGCCTGTGGTCCACCATGTACGCCTTCGTCGCGGTCGCCCCGGACGGCAACACCATCAAGGGCATCACCTACTACGAGCAGGGGGAAACTCCCGGACTCGGCGGTGAAATTGAAAACCCCAACTGGCGCGCCCAGTTCGTCGGCAAGCACCTGTTCGACGGCAACGGCCAGCCGGCGCTGCGGGTGGTCAAGGGCGGTGCGCCCGAAGGATCCGAGCACGGTGTGGACGGCCTGTCCGGCGCCACCCTGACCTCCAACGGCGTGCAACACACCTTTGAATTCTGGATGGGTCCCAAGGGCTTCGGTCCTTTCCTGGCCAAGATTCGTGAAGGAGAGCTGAACAATGGCTGATAAAGCTGAAATGAAAAAGGTTCTGTTCGGGCCCGTCATCGGCAACAACCCCATCGCCCTGCAGGTACTGGGGATTTGCTCGGCCCTGGCGGTGACCACCCAGATGCAGACGGCATTCGTGATGTCGCTGGCGGTAATCGCGGTAACGGCGTTTTCGAACCTGTTTATCTCGCTGATCCGCAACCAGATCCCGAACTCGGTACGGATCATCGCCCAGATGGCGATCATCGCCTCCCTGGTTATCGTGGTGGACCAGATCCTCAAGGCCTACGCCTACGACATCTCCAAGCAGCTGTCGGTATTCGTGGGTCTGATCATCACCAACTGTATCGTGATGGGGCGCGCCGAAGCCTACGCCATGAAGAGCCCGCCCATGATGTCCTTCCTGGACGGCATCGGCAATGGCCTGGGCTACGGCCTGATCCTGCTGGTGGTGGCGACCGTGCGTGAGCTGTTCGGTGCCGGCACCTGGTTCGGCATCGAGATCCTGCCGCTGATCAAGAACGGTGGCTGGTACCAGGCCAACGGCATGCTGCTGCTGCCGCCGAGCGCCTTCTTCATCATCGGTGGTTTTATCTGGATTCTGCGTACTTTCCGTCCGGAGCAGGTGGAGGCGAAGGAGTAACATGGAACATTTTCTGAGTCTGTTTGTCCGCGCCGTCTTTATCGAGAACCTGGCGCTGGCCTTCTTCCTGGGGATGTGTACCTTCCTGGCGGTGTCCAAGAAGGTGAAAACCTCCTTCGGCCTGGGGGTGGCGGTGACCGTGGTACTGACCATTTCGGTGCCGGTCAACAACCTCATCTACAACTTCATCCTCAAGGATGGCGCCCTGGCGCCCGGGGTGGATCTGAGCTTCCTGAACTTCATTACCTTTATCGGGGTAATCGCAGCGCTGGTGCAGATCCTGGAGATGACCCTGGACAAGTTTTTCCCCGCGCTCTACAACGCGCTGGGGATCTTCCTGCCACTGATCACCGTGAACTGCGCCATCTTCGGCGGCGTGTCCTTCATGGTACAGCGGGACTACAACTTCGCCGAGTCCATTGTCTACGGCTTCGGTTCCGGTATCGGCTGGATGCTGGCGATCGTGGCCCTGGCCGGTTTGCGTGAGAAGATGAAGTATGCGGATGTGCCCGATGGCCTGCGTGGCCTGGGGATCACCTTTATTTCCGCCGGCCTGATGGCCCTCGGCTTCATGTCTTTCTCTGGCATTTCTCTGTAAACCCAGTGACGGAAAAGGAATAATCGATGGAAATCATTCTAGGCGTGGTCATGTTCACCGTGATCGTGCTGGTCCTGGTAAGCATTATCCTGTTTGCCAAGTCCAAGCTGGTCGCGGAAGGGGATGTGACTATCAGCATCAACGACGATCCCGAAAAGGCGATCACCTCCGGTGCCGGCGTCAAGCTGCTGGGCGCCCTGGCCGCCAACGGTATCTTCGTGTCTTCTGCCTGTGGTGGCGGTGGCTCCTGCGGCCAGTGCCGGGTGCGCGTGATCGAGGGGGGCGGTGAAATCCTGCCCACCGAGCTGGATCACATCTCCAAGCGCGAAGCGCGCCACGGCGAGCGCCTGTCCTGCCAGGTGAACGTCAAGAGCGACATGAAGATCGAGCTGCCGGAAGAAGTGTTCGGCATCAAGAAGTGGGACTGCGAAGTTATCTCCAACGATAACAAGGCCACCTTCATCAAGGAACTCAAGCTCAAGATCCCCAACGGCGAAAGCGTGCCTTTCCGTGCCGGTGGTTACATCCAGATCGAGGCGCCGCCCCACCACGTCAAGTACAAGGACTTCGACGTGCCCGAGGAATACCGGGAAGACTGGGACAAGTTCAAGATCTTCGATCTGGAGTCCAAGGTAGACGAGGAAACCATCCGCGCCTACTCCATGGCCAACTACCCGGAAGAAGAAGGCATCATCATGCTGAACGTGCGGATCGCGACCCCGCCGCCCAGCAACTGGAGCGCGCCTCCCGGCAAGATGTCCTCCTATATCTGGTCACTGAAGCCCGGCGACAAGGCCACCATTTCCGGCCCCTTCGGCGAGTTCTTCGCCAAGGACACCGATGCCGAGATGGTGTTTATCGGTGGTGGTGCCGGTATGGCGCCGATGCGTTCACACATCTTCGATCAGCTCAAGCGCCTGCACTCCAAGCGCAAGATCAGCTTCTGGTACGGTGCCCGTTCCAAGCGCGAGATGTTCTACGTGGAAGACTTCGACGGCCTGCAGGAGCAGTTCGACAACTTCAAGTGGCATGTGGCACTAAGCGATCCCCAGCCCGGTGACAACTGGACCGGTTATACCGGCTTCATCCACAACGTGCTGTACGAGAACTACCTGCGGGATCACGACGCCCCCGAGGATTGCGAGTACTACATGTGTGGTCCGCCCGTGATGAACGCGGCCGTGATCAACATGCTCAAGAACCTGGGTGTGGAAGACGACAACATCCTGCTGGATGACTTTGGTGGTTAAAAGATAGTGGTCAAACACTGATGAAACTTCCTGTAAGCAACTGGCTGGCCCCCCTGGGGCTGGCCTTTTTATTGGCGGCCTGCCAACCGGCGGGCTCCGAACAACCCCAAGTCCATCTGACCGGCAGCACCATGGGTACCTATTACTCGGTCAAGGTGGTGGGAACCGATGAAACCCGGGCCCATGAGCTGCAGGCGGAGATCGATCGGCGGCTGGAGCTGGTCAACGATCAGATGTCCACCTACCGGGAAGACTCGGAGCTGAGCCGCTTCAACCGCCATGCGGACGACAGCCCCTTCCCGGTGTCGGCCGATACTGCCCGGGTGGTGACCGCGGCCCTGCAGCAGGGGCGGCTGACCGGTGGTGTTCTGGACGTGACCGTGGGGCCCCTGGTCAACCTCTGGGGCTTCGGACCCGATGCCCGGCCGACGCGGATCCCGAGCGAGCAGCAACTGGCCGAGGTGCGCACCCGAACCGGCCTGCAGCACCTGCGGGTGCTGGTCGATGACAAGGGGGAATACCTGCAGAAAAGCGTGCCCGGCCTGTATGTGGATCTGTCCGCCATCGCCAAGGGCTTTGGCGTGGACGTGGTTTCCGAATACCTGGCGGAAGAGGGGCTGACCAACCACCTGGTGGAGATCGGCGGCGAAGTGCGGGTATCCGGGCTGAACGCCCGGGGCCAGCAATGGCGCATCGCGGTGGAAAAACCGGGGCCGGGAACCGGCTCGGTGCAGCAAGTCGTCGGGCTCGACAACAACAGCATTGCCACCTCGGGCGACTACCGCAATTACTATGAGCTGGACGGCAAACAGTTGTCCCATACCATAGATCCGGCCACCGGCCACCCCATCGACAACCGGCTGGCTTCCGTGACAGTGATTCACCCCTCCTGTATGATCGCGGATGCCCTGGCCACGGCGCTGCAGGTGATGGGCACGGAGCGGGCCCTGGCCTTCGCCGAGGAGCACCGCCTGGCCATCTACCTGCTGACCAAGACCGACGAAGGCTTCAGGGTGGACATGTCCAGCGCCTTCGAGAAATATCTGAGAGGTTGATATGCTGTATTTCTTTATTACGCTCGGAGTCTTCGCCCTGGTGATCGCCGCCATGGCCATCGGCTATATCGTCCAGCGCAAGACCATTTCCGGCTCCTGTGGCGGCCTCGGCAGTATCGGCGTGGAAAAGGCCTGCGACTGCCCGGACCCGTGCGACAACCGCAAGAAGAAGATGGCCAAGGAAGAAGCCCGTCGCAAGATGCTGGAAGAAAACCGCATCATTTAGCGTTAAGCCAGAAGCTGGAAGCCTGAAGCAATCCGGGTTGCCTTGAACGACACAGGCGGCCATTCTTGCCTAGCTTCCAGCTTCCAGCTTCCAGCTTCCAGCTTCCAGCTTTTCGCGTTAGTATCTGGGTACTGTCTATTTATCCAGTCTGGTCATGCGCAAGATCATCCACGTCGATATGGACTGCTTTTTCGCCGCGGTGGAAATGCGCGCCCATCCCGAGTGGCGTGATATTCCCCTGGCCATCGGCGGCAGCGCCAGCCGGCGCGGGGTGATCGCCACCTGCAACTACCCGGCCCGGGCCTTCGGCGTACGTTCGGCCATGGCCAGCCACCAGGCGCTCAAGCTCTGCCCGGGACTGCTGCTGATCCCCGGCAACATGGCCGAGTACAAGGCGGTATCGCGCCAGATCCGCGAGATCTTCCATCGCTATACCCCCCTGGTCGAACCCCTGTCCCTGGACGAAGCCTACCTCGACGTGACCGACAGCCCCTGGTTCGGCGGCAGCGCCACCCTGATCGCCCGGGATATCCGCCGGGCCATCCGGGAGGAGCTGCAACTGACCGCCTCCGCCGGGGTGGCGCCCAACAAGTTCCTGGCCAAGATCGCCTCGGAAGAAAACAAGCCGGACGGGCTCTTCGTGCTGTCGCCGGAGCGGGTCCAAGACTTCGTGCACCGGCTGCCCCTGGCCAAGATCCCCGGGGTCGGGCGCAAGACGGCGGAGAAGCTGTCGGCCCTGGGGCTGGAAAGCTGCGGCCAGTTGGCGGCGGTGGGCGAAGCCGAACTGGTGCACCGCTTTGGCAAGTTCGGCCGGCTGCTGTGGCAACGGGCCAGGGGCATCGACGAACGGCCGGTGGAGACGGAATGGGTGCGCAAATCGGTGGGGGTGGAGACCACCCTGGCCGAGGATCTCCACCAGCCGGAGCAGGGGCGGCTGGTGTTGGCCAGGCTCTGGCCGGAGCTGATCCGCCGGCTGGACGGCAGGCCGGTGTGCGGCCTGTGCATCAAGCTCAAGTTCAGCGATTTCGAACAGACCACGCTCTCGCGGCGCACCCATGCGCCCGAGCTGGACTCGGCACTGAAGCTTTGCGAACGGGCCTGGGAGCGCGCCGAAGGCCGGGGCGTCCGGCTGGTGGGAGTCAGCGTGGAGCTGGCCGACGACAGCCAGGGCATTCAGCTGGGGTTTGAATGGTAGCCCTTGCCGGGCTCAATGGGCAGCCTGCATCAATCATTCGGCTATCACATTCACGCCTCACGCCCGACGCCTCACTGCCCCTTGAGATGGTCTTCCTCCACAAACTGCCAGCCCTGGTTGGCGGAAGGGGAGGCCGGCGGCGGCAGACTGGCGGACTCGGCAGGCGCCACCGGACCCAGCTCTATTGCCGGGCTGTGCCGGCCGTCGTCCGGGGCGGCCTGGCTGACCTGGGCCGGTTGTTCATGGCGGCGATCGTTCTGCACGCCGGGCGCCAGCTTGCGGGTTTCATCCAGCACTTCCCGACCGAAGTTCACCATCCGGTTCAGCAGGTTGTCGGCCATGGCCGGCGCCGCCAGCAGGGACAGCAACACACACAGGGGGGCGAATTTCATGGCGTCTTCCTCCATTCGGGCTATTGGCCAAGAGCATAAGCCAATTTGCCCTCCTTGCCTACCGGGGACGCCATGGCTGGGTCCGATGCTGACGCTCAGCGGCCGTCGCTCTCGGGGATTTGCCTGAGCACCCGTACCAGCAGTTGCCAGAAGCGGGACACCGCTTCGATATGCACCCGCTCGTCCGGGGAATGGGCGCCCTGAATGGTGGGTCCGAACGACACCATATCCCACTCCGGATAGACCGCCTTGAACAGGCCGCATTCGAGGCCGGCGTGGATCACCTTGACCGCCGGCTGCACCCCGAACAGGGCTTCGTGGGTGTCGAGCAGCAGCCTCATGATGGGGGAGTCGGGGTCCGGTTGCCAGCCCGGGTAGGCGCCGTCGAAGCGGCAGTCGGCCCCGGCCAGGCGGAACACCGCCGCCGTCATTTCCGCCACCCGGTCCCGGCCTGCATCGCTCAGGGAACGGATCAGGCACTGGACGTAGACCTGCTCCGCTTCCGTCTTGATCACCCCCAGGTTGGTGGAACTCTGCACCACCCCGGCCAGGGCCCGGCTCATTTCCATCACCCCGTGGGGGCAGGCGAGCAGGGCGGCCACCAGCCGGCGCTGCAGGTCCGGGCTCATCACCCGCGGCGGCAGCCCGGCGGGCTCGAGTTCCAGGCGGATAAAGTCGTCCACGCCGGCGAACTCGGCGGCGTACTGGCGACGGTATGACTCAATCAGATCTTGCGCCCGCGCCAGCCCGGCGGCGGGCAGGGTCAGCAGGGCCCAGGCTTCCCGGGCGATGGCATTGCGCAGGGTGCCGCCGTGCAGTTCCGCCAGGCGGATGTCGCCCGACTGACCGAGTTGGTGCAGCAGCTCCGCCAGCAGCTTGTTGGCACTGGCCCGGCCCTGGTGGATATTGATGCCGGAGTGGCCGCCGCGCAGGCCGGTGATGGCCAGGCGCACCGCCTGGTGCCCGGTGGGGACGGGCTCGGCCTCATAGGGCAGGGTGATGTTGGCGTCCACCCCGCCGGCGCAGCCCATGTAGACGTCGCCGTCCTGCTCCGAGTCGGTGTTGAGCAGGATCTCGCCGCGCAACAGACCGGGCTCCAGGCCGAAGGCGCCGGTCATGCCGCTTTCCTCGTCCACGGTCAGCAGTACCTCCAGCGGGCCATGCTGCACCTTGTCGTCGGCCAGCACCGCCAGGCAGGCGGCCAGGCCGATGCCGTTGTCGGCGCCCAGGGTGGTGCCGCGGGCGCGGACCCAGTCGCCGTCGATCCAGGGCTGGATCGGATCCCGGGTAAAGTCATGGGGGCTGTCGGCGTTGGCCTGGGGAACCATGTCCATATGAGCCTGCAATATGACGCCCTTACGGTGTTCCATGCCGGCGGTGGCGGCCTTGCGGATGACGAGGTTGCCGACCCTGTCCTGGCGCACGTCCAGCTCCCGCTCCCGCGCCCAGTCGGCAATCCACTGGCGCAGGGCCGCCTCATGGCCGGAAGGGTGGGGAATGCTGCAGAGGGTGTCGAAAAACTGCCACAGCAGGGCAGGGGAAAGGCTGCGGATCTCGCTCATGGGGTACCTTGCATCAGACGTCGGTAGGGGAAAGCCGATAGCTTACTCCCCCACCGCGGTCAGGATCCATCATTCAACTGCTTGCTCTGTTTATTTTGGTTTATTGCTCTGTAAGTTTATTAAATTAAAGATAAATATTCCTTGTTTATGCCTTAAACATGTTTACTTCGTCCGACAGCTGGCGCCCCAGGCCGGACAGGGCCTCGCCGGCGCTGTCGGTCTCCTGGGTTTTCAGGCGCGCCTCCGCCGCCAGTTCGCTCAGCCGCTCCAGGTTGCGGCTCATCTCTGCGGTGGTTTGTCGCTGCTGTTCGGCGGCGGTGGCGATCTGGCCGTTCATGTCGTTGATAAGCGTCATGCGCTCGCTGATGGCGGTCAGGGCGTCGCCGGCCTCATCGGCGGTACCCTGGGTGTCCTTCGCCTGCTGCATCAGGCCGTGCATATGGGCCACGGTGTCGTTGGCCTCGGACTGCAGCCCCTGGATGATGTCCTGGATCTCGTCGGTCGAGCGCTGGGTACGGGTGGCGAGGCTGCGCACCTCGTCGGCCACCACCGCGAAACCGCGCCCCTGCTCGCCGGCCCGGGCCGCCTCGATGGCGGCATTGAGGGCCAGCAGGTTGGTCTGCTCGGCGATGGCGCTGATCACCTCCAGTACCTTGCCGATGTCCTGAGCCCGCTCGGACAGGGCGGCCAGGCGGTGCTGGGACGAGGTCAGCTCGGACACCAGGCCGGTCGCCACCTGGCGGGTCTGGGCCATCTTGCCGGTGCCGTCCCGGGCGGCCTCGGCCGAAGCATGGCTGGCCCGGGCCGCCTGCTCGGCGGATCTGGCCATTTCCTGGCTGGTGGCCAGCATCTGCTGCATGGCGGCGGCCACCTTCTCGGTTTCGGCCGACTGCTGCTCGGCAAGCTGGCGGTTGTGGCGCACGATGTCGGACAGGCGGCCGGCGGCGGCGTTCACTTCCTGGCTGATGGGGGAGAGCCGGCGGATGGTGGCGGCCAGCCGCGAGCAGAACTGGTTGAAGCTTTTACTGAGCTGGGTCACCTCGTCCCGGCCGTGCTCGTCCAGCCGCCGGCGCAGATCCGCCTCGCCGTGGGAGATGTCGCGCAGGGCCCGCACCGTGTCGCCCACCGGGTGCAGTATGCTGCGGATCAGGGCCACCGCCACCAGCACCGCCAGGGCGCCGAGCCCCAGCACCACCAGCAGCACCTTGGTGGCGGTGGCTACCAGTTGCTCGTGCACGTCGTCGATATAGATGCCGGTGCCGATGATCCAGCCCCAGGGCGCGAACAGCTCGACGTAGGACACCTTTTCCACCGGCTCGGTCAGGCCCGGCTTGGGCCAGAGATAGTGCACGAAGCCGGCGCCGCCGGCCCTGACCTGTTCCACCATGTCGAGGAACAGCGCCTTGCCGTTGGGATCCTTGAAGCCGCTCAGATCCTCGCCGTTGAGCCTGGGCTGCATCGGGTGCAGTATCATGCGCGGCTGGCTGTCGTTGATCCAGAAATAGTCGTTGTTGCCGTAGCGCAGCTCGGCGATGGCGGCCAGGGCCGCCTGGCGGGCCTCGGCCTCGGACAGCAGCCCCTGTTGCTGGCGCTGATGGTAGAAGCCGGCCAGGCTGACCACCGACTGCACCTGGCGCATGGCCTGGGTGCGTTTTTCGTCCACCAGGCTGTGGTAGAACAGCCACAGCATCAGCAGGGTAATCGCCAGAATACCGATGGAGAGCAGCAACAGGTTGAGATAGAGACGTTTGGCAATGGAGAGCGAGCGCAACAGTTTCACGTCCTGGGTTCCTCTGTGAATGACCTCGGCCCTGAGGCGGATGATTGCCCATACTAAAGCAATGGGGAAGGCGTTGCGGCTGACCTGTATCAAAAATGGGATCTTCCCGGTTAATCCTTTAGTCTAATGGCGGGCCGCCGGCGGGTCCGCGGCAATAAAAAGTTGTAACGCTGGTCAAGAATGGGCGCTATCTCTATAATGCGACCATTGTTTGCTCGTCATCCGGCCAAGGCCGGCACCAGGGCCGGGGCGCGTCGAGGGGGCACCGCCTGCCGGGTACCATGGCGGACGACGGTGGCCAACTTGTCTCGAAAGCCAACATCCAAAGGTTCTGTTTATGTCCAACAAATTCGTCGTCACCTGGGATTCATTTCAGCGCGAAGCGCGCAAGTTGGCCCAGCGTCAGCTTCCCGCCAGCCAGTGGAAGGGCATCATCGCGGTGAGCCGCGGTGGCCTGGTGCCGGCCGCCATCATGGCCCGGGAGCTGGGTATCCGCCATGTCGATACCCTCTGCATTTCCAGCTACGAGCACGACCAGCAGCGCACCGATCTGCAGGTGCTCAAGCAGGTATCCGGTGACGGCGAAGGCTTCCTGATCGTCGACGACCTGGTGGATACCGGCAATACCGCCCGGGTGATCCGCGAGCTCTACCCCAAGGCCAAGTTCATCACCGTCTTCGCCAAGCCCAAGGGCGAGCCGCTGGTCGACGACTTCGAGGTGCGGGTCGGCCAGGACACCTGGATTGAGCAGCCCTGGGACATGAGCGTCACCTTTGTGCCGCCGCTGTGTGAACAGGACAACGGCTGATAAGAAACAAAAAGGCTCCCCAGGGAGCCTTTTTGTTTCTTATCGGTATGTTGAGGATTCAGTCATGGCGGAACAGGACCAGACATTGAGCGAACGTCTGTTCACCCAGGTGGAGCAGGTACAGGAAACCTCCACCATTTCCTTTGCGGGCAGGCGCAGCGAGGCCCCGGTGCAGATCGCTCCCTATGTGGACGGCGCCCACCTGCCCGGTTTCTACCGGCTGCAAAAGCGCGCCTTCTGGCGCTGGCAGGGCACCGACAGCATCGAGATCGAGTCCACCCTGGCCCGTATCGCGGTGGCTGCCGGGCCGCGCAGTGTGGAGCAGTGGCTGGACACGGTGAGCGAGTACAAGAGCGGCAACTGGGTATTCGAGTGGAGCCAGCTGGGGGCAGAGGCCTACCAGGCGGGCATGGCCCTGCTGGCCGCCGAGCCGGCCCTGGCCCGGCAAAAGCTGCTGGCGGCGGCCCGCTATTTTTCCCTGGCGAGCTACCCGCACCTCAAGGGCGACGTGCTCAGCCTGCAGGCCCAGTTGCTGGCCAACAAGGCCTATCGCCAGGCCGGGCAACTGCTGCCGGTACCGCTCAAGGAGCTGCGCATCCCCTACAACGGCAAGGAGGTGCAGGGCTATCTGCACCTGCCGCGCCAGGACAAGGTACTGCCCCTGGTGATCGTCAGCGGCAGCCTGGACAGCCTGCAGCTCGATTTCTGGCGCTTCTACGAGGAGTACCTGGCGCCGGCGGACATCGCCATGCTGACGGTGGACATGCCGGGCATCGGCTATTCCTCCCACTGGCCCCTGGTGCAGGACAGCAGCCGGCTGCACCAGGCGGTGCTGGATTATGTGCCCCAAATTCCCTGGGTGGACGAGCGCCGGGTCGGGCTGGTGGGGGTGCGCATGGGCGGCAACGTGGCGGCCCGGCTGGCCTTTCTCGAGCCGTTCAAGCTGCGCACCGTGGTCAGCATCGCCGGGGCCGCCAACCTGTTCTTCACCGACCGCGACCGCTTCATGCAGACCCCGGCCATGCTCAGGGATACCATCGCCAATCGCATGGGGGTGCGCAGCAACGACTGGGAACAGCTCTATCACCACTGCCGGGGATTCTCCCTGAAGACCCAGGGCCTGATGGGCCACAGGACCACGGTGCCGCTGCTCAGCATCGGCCACAAGCGGGACTTCATTTGTCCGGAGTCGGACATCCAGGCCCTGGCGGCCTCCAGCCGGGGCGGCCAGGCCCTGGTGCTGGACAAGCTGCCGCTGTTCGAGGTTTACGGCCAGGCCCTGGCCAAGGCGCGGGACTGGTTGCTGGTCCATTTATAGCGCGGAAAGCGGCCGGCCGGTGTTTTTTCAGGCCAGGTCCCGGGCCGGCCTTTACCCTGGAACGAAAAAACGTTACATATAGGCAAGTTAACAGGGAGGCTGCATGACCACAGACAAGGTTACCCATCACAAGTTGATACGCAAGTTCGCCGCCATAGGTCCCTATCTGCGGGAGCCCCTGTCGAGCGAGGCGGAGTATTTCTTCGATTGCCTGGCGGTCTGTGCCAGCGCCAAGGCGGCGCCGGAGAAACGCGAGTTTTGGGGCTGGTGGCTGACCTTGACCACCGAGGATCAGCAGCTCTTCGAGTTTTATTACCAGCTCGGCTTCTATGATGCGGCCGGGCAATGGCAGCCCCAGGCGCTGCCGAAAAAACACGAAGAAGAAGTGGTGCGTACCCTGCGGGATTTCTACGACAAGCTGGGGCTGTGCATGGAAAGTCTTTCGCTCAGTATCCGACCTTCCCCCTCCCTGGGAGAAAAGCATCTGCTGAGCGCGGCCTGAGGGGCGCGCCATCATGACGGTCCTTGCCTCCGGGCAAGGGCCGGGTTTTCATCCCTTTTCATTATTCTGCCGGCGCTGCCGGCATTGCTGTTACTAAGGAGCCGCAGGGCGTTCCATGAAAGGCAAGACCATAGTCGTAAAACTGGGCACCAGCGTGCTGACCGGCGGTACCCGCCATCTGGACAGGGCGCACATGGTGGAGCTGGTGCGCCAGTGCGCCAGCCTGCACCGGGCCGGCCACCAGATCATCGTGGTCACCTCGGCGGCCATCGCCGCCGGCCGCGAGCACCTGGGCTTTCCCGAGCTGGCCGGCACCATGGCCAACAAGCAGATGCTGGCGGCGGTGGGCCAGACCCAGCTGATCCAGAGCTGGCAGTCCCTGTTCAATATCTACGGCCTGCACGTGGGGCAGATACTGCTGACCCGGGCCGATCTGGAAGACCGCGAGCGCTATCTCAACGCCCGCGACACCCTGCGCGCCCTGCTGGCGCATCGCATCATACCGGTGATCAACGAAAACGACGCCGTGGCCACCAACGAGATCAAGGTGGGCGACAACGACAACCTGTCGGCCCGGGCCGCCATCCTGGCGGAGGCGGATTTGCTGATCCTGCTGACCGATCAGAAGGGCCTGTTCACCGCCGATCCACGCCATGATCCCAAGGCCCAGCTGATCGAGGAAGTGCAGACCATCGACGACACCCTGCGCAAACTGGCCGGCGGCAGCATCAGCGGCCTGGGTACCGGCGGCATGGCCACCAAGCTGCAGGCGGCGGACGTGGCCCGGCGGGCCGGCATCGACGTGGTGATCGCCACCGGCCAGATGCCGGAGGTGATCGGCCGCCTGGCCGAGGGCGATCGCATCGGTACCCGTTTTCCGGCCCTGGCCACCCCGCTCGAGAGCCGCAAGCGCTGGATACTGGCGGGGCCCCCGCCCCACGGCGAGATCCATATCGACGCCGGCGCGGTCAAGGCGGTCAAGGACAAGGGCTCCAGCCTGCTGCCCAAGGGCATAGTGCGGGTGGAAGGACGCTTTCGCCGGGGCGAGGCGGTGCGCATCGTCAACCCCGAAGGCCGCGAACTGGCCCGGGGCATCTGCCGCTACGACGCCCTCGACCTGAACAAGATCAAAGGACAACACTCGGAGCAAATTGAATCCCTTTTGGGCTATGGCTACGGCAGCGTGGCCATCCATCGGGACGATCTGGTGCTCTTGTAGGAGAAATGACATGAATCTGGAACAAATGGGCCGGGCGGCCCGCGACGCCGCCTTTATCCTGGCCGAGACCCCGACCGCGGCCAAGAACGCCGCCCTGCTGGCCATGGCCGAGGCCCTGGAAGCCAGCGCCGACGCCATACTGGCGGCCAACGAAAAGGATCTGCAGGCCGCCCGGGAAAGCGGCATCGGTGAGGCCATGCTGGACCGGCTGATGCTGAACCCGGCCCGGCTCAAGGCCATCGCCGACGACGTGCGCAACGTGGTGTCCCTGCCGGATCCGGTGGGTGCCGAGCTGGACTCCCGGGTGCTGGAAAACGGCATGCGACTGTCGCGCCGGCGGGTGCCGCTCGGGGTGGTGGGGGTGATTTACGAGGCCCGGCCCAATGTCACCATCGACATCGCCGCCCTCTGCCTCAAGACCGGCAACGCCAGCATACTGCGCGGCGGCCGGGAGACCTTCCACACCAACCAGGAGCTGGTCAAGGTGATCCGCCAGGCGCTGGCGGTGAGCCGGTTGCCGGAAGGCTGCGTGCAGTACATCGGCGAGCCGGGCCGGGAGTGGGTGAGCGGCCTGCTCCGGCTCGACCAGTATGTGGACATGATCATCCCCCGCGGCGGCCCCGGCCTGCACCAGCTGTGCAAGGAGCAGTCTACCATACCGGTGATCATCGGCGGCTTCGGCATCAGCCACACCTTCGTGGACGAGAGCGCCGACCTGGTGCGCGCCATCGAGGTGATCGACAACGCCAAGACCCACAGGCCGAGCGCCTGCAATGCCCTGGACACCCTGCTGGTGCACCGGGCGGTGGCGGCCGGGCTGCTGCCTCGCCTGAGCGAGCGCATGGCGGCGAAAGGGGTGGAGCTGGTGGCCGATGAGGAAGCCCTGGCCCTGCTGCAGACCGGCCCGGCCCGGGTGCGGCCTGTCGCCGAAGGGGATTTCGACACCGAGTGGCTGGGCCTGACCCTGGGGGTCAAGCTGGTGAGCGATGTGGGCGAGGCGCTGGCGCACCTGCGCGCCTACAACGCCAGCCATTCCGACGCCATCCTCACCAACAGCCTGGCCAGCGCCGAGCGCTTTATCAACGGCGCGCCCTCGGCGGCGGTGTACGTGAACGCCTCCACCCGCTTTACCGACGGCGCCCAGTTCGGCCTGGGCGCGGAGGTGGCGGTGTCCACCCAGAAGCTGCACGCCCGCGGCCCCATGGGACTGGAAGAGCTGACCAGCTACAAGTGGATCGGTCAGGCGGATTACCTGATCCGCCAGTAACGGCTGCCCCGGCCCGGCCGGGGCGAGATTGAGAGGGGGATGTTATGCCATCCAAGCTGCTGGATGCCCTGCTGCTGGCGATGCCGCTGTCGCCGACGCTGGAGTCGTGGCGACAGCACCTGAAGACCCGTCTGTCCTACCCGGTACGGGGGGCGCAGACGCTGTTTATCGGTGAGCCGACCCTGGCCATCGTTTCCTTTCAGCACGACAGGGCGGAAGTACTGCTACCGGCCATGGAATGGCGCCATCACGATATCCACACCGCCAAGCCCCGCTCCCAGGGAGTGGTGGAGGAGCATAACGGCAGCCTGGAGCAATTGCTGGCGCTGGTGGAGGACACCATAGCGCTGCGGCTCAAGTCGTTCCGGGAGTGCAGCAGTTGCGGCAAGCACTGTGCGCCCGAAATGCTCGGCTCCCTGCAGGGCGAGCCGGTGTGCCGGGACTGCATCAAGGGCCGGCGGGTCCTGTTTTAAGCGTGGGGGCCTGGGATGTTATTCTTCCCAGCTTCCAGCCTGACTCTTGGTCACAAGTCCGACTGTCTGATTTGACGCAGATAAGAGGCAACAGGGCCACCTCCGCCGACACGCTGTGAATACATCCCTGTACGCTCGCACCTGCCATCCCTGGCAGGTGACGGTCGGCGGAGGCCATCCCTGTTGCCTCTTGCCAGCCCCGCTACCGCCTGAAGGTGGTGCCAACAGGTGGCTGCGGGGCGACAGGGAGGGCAAAGGGCGCAGCTCCGCCGGCCCTCCGCGCCAGGGAGGGCGCGGCGGAGCCTCCAGGGACGGATTCACGGCGTGCCGGAGGAGCTGTGCGCTTTGGCCGATGTTTTGTCTGATCGAAAGTCAATAGAAACTTGTGACCAAGAGCCAGGCTTCCAGCTTCCAGTCCCTAATCCCGGCCAAGGCGTGCCAGCCACAGCCGCAGGTACATGCCCGGCAGGGTGGTAAAGCCGGTGGTGGCATACTTGAGTTCCCCTTTGGTTGCCACCAGCAGGGTGGGGGTGATCTGGATGCCGAGCCGGCGGGCCAGGATGTTATGCTCGTCGTTGACCACCGCAAAGTCGTAACCGTGGTGGGCCAGGTAGCCTGCCACCCGGGCGTCCGGGCCCGAGGCGATGGCGATGCTGACCACGGGTGCGCCCACCAGGTTGACCATGGGGGAGACGAACCGGCAGACCCCGCACCAGCTGGCCCATACATAGATCAGCACCGGCTCTTCCCGGCTGAGTTCGGCCAGATCCACTTCCTCTCCCCCCAGAATGGCCAGGGGGCCGAGCACCGCCAGCGCCGTCGGCATGTCCCGGCTGCGCCACAGATCCACTGCCGTCACCACCACCGCCAGCAACAGCAAATAGCCGATGGCGGAGCGCAGCCGCTTTCGCCAAGGCCGGCTCATTGCCGCGCCTCGGCGAGGGCGTCCATCACCTGGTTGGTGGTGAGCAGCACCTCCAGCTCCCGTCCCCGGGGCAGGCCGGGGCCGAATACCTGGTTGAAGGGGATGCCGGCCCGGCCGTGCTGGCGCAGGTAGTCGGTGATCATGCCGTCGGGACGGGTCCAGTCGCCGCGCATCAGCACCATGTCTTCCTGCTGCAGGGCACCATAGACCGGCTCCCGCAGCAAGACTCCTATCTTGTTGGCCTGGCAGGTGATACACCAGTCGGCGGTGATGTCCACGAACACCCGCCTGCCCGCCGCCACTTCCTGCGCGATGCGGGCGGGATCCAGCGGCTGCCAGGCCAGCTCATCCTTGACCGGGCTGACCCAGAGGGACTGGGTGACCAGGGCCAGGCTGCCGCCCAGGGCACCGAGCAGCAGCAGGCCGGCCAGCCCGAAGACGAGCCCCCGGGCGCCGTGGCGGCGCAGCAGGGAGCCCAGCGCCAGCAGCGCCAGCAGCACCAGCAGTGCCAGGCTGGCGGGGGAGCCGATGGCGGGTCTGAGCAGGGACAGCAGCCACAGGCTGGTGGCCAGCAGCATCAGCCCGAACAGCCACTTCACCCTCAGCATCCAGGGGCCGGGCCTGGGCAGCAGCCGGATAAAGCCGGGGAACAGGGCCAGCAGCAGCCAGGGCAGGGCCATGCCCACTCCCAGACCGGTGAAGATGGCGATCAGCACCAGGGGCGAGGAGGCCAGGGCCACCGCCACCGCCGTGCCCAGGAAGGGCGCGCTGCAGGGGGTGGCGAGCAGGGTGGCGAACATGCCCTGCAGCAGGTGGCCGCCGTGGCCATGGCCGGGGCGGGTTGCCAGCCAAGTGTTCATGGTGGCGGGCAGGCGCAGCTCGAACAGGCCGAACAGGTTGAGGGAGAACAGGGCGGTGACCAGCAGCATAAAGCCGATAAAGCCGGGCTGCTGGAACTGGATGCCCCAGCCGAGCTGGGCGCCGGACCAGGTCAGGGCCAGCATAAAGGCGGCCAGCAGCCAGAACGACAGCAGTATGCCGGCGGCGGACAGCAGCAGCGGGCGGCGCACGTCGGCCCGGGAGCGGTGGCCCAGCAACAGGCCGTTGAGCTTGAGTCCCAGCACCGGCAGCACGCAGGGCATGATGTTGAGCACCAGGCCGCCGAGCAGGGCGTAGAGCAAGACCAGGGGCAGGGGAGCGCGGGCGGCGGCGGGCGGCAGCACGCCGGCTTCGATCTGCCCGGCCAGCTCTTCCGCCAGGCCCTCGTCGGTGGCGGTGATCACCACCACCTGGCCATCCAGGTCCAGCGCCGGATCCCAGCTGCCGACCCTGAAGCGGGCTTCCAGCCGTTCGCCCTCGACCTTGAGCCGGGGCTGGCTGAAGATGCCGTTGTCCAGCTCGTCCACGAACACCGCCGGCCGTTGCCAGCCGCGGGGGTTGTGCAGGCTGACCGCCAACTGTTGTTGTGCCTTGTCCCACACCAGCTGCCGTACCTGTACCAGGCTGGCGGGCCTGGGCACCCGGGACACCGCCTGCTGATAGCGGTGGTAGAGGGTTTCGTCGGCAACGACAGCATCCGGATCCAGATCCAGCTGCAGGTGATAGTCGGTGAGCACACAGATGGTGGTGCAGCTCGGCAGGGTGAGGGTAGCGTCGAGTCGCACCGGCAGGGTGCCATCGGCCGGCGTCAGCTGCAGGGGGAAATCCACGTCATGCTGGTAGCCCTGGGTCTCCACCCCGAGCAGGGTGAAGCGTTCGGGCAGGGGCCACTGCCAGTCGAGGCCGAGCAGGTTGCCGGACGACTGCCAGTCCAGCCGGGGGGCGATGCCGCCTTCGCCGGGGGAACGCCAGTAGGTTTTCCAGTCGTCGGCCAGGCGGACCTGCAGCAGGGCCGGGTAGTGAGCGGCGGCGGCATCGAAGGGGCCGGTCTGCCCCAGCCGCACCTGCACCGGCGGGTGTTCGGGGGCCTGCAGCCAGCCGGTGTCGGCGGCGAGCAGCGGGGGCTGCGGCAGGAGCAGCAGCAACAGCAGGGCAAGGATTCTGTTCACTAAGGGTCTCCGGTCGGTTAACGCAAGCTTACAAAATAGCGGCGTCAATCGCTATTCCCGACACAGCTAAATAACTGATCCTAATAGTGCTACATCGACCGGGCCCCGCACGCAGACACGCCGTGAAGACACGCCACTCACTGTTTCAGCCTGCTGCGAACATTCACTGGATGTTCGGTCAGGCTGAAACAGCTCGTCCTGGCGAGACAAGCTCGCCCCTGGGGGCTCCGCCGCGCCATCCCTGGCGCGGAGGGTCTGCTTAGCAGCACCCGGCCGTTGCCGGCAGTGATTTACTGTTCGGAACAGTTAATGACAACAGGGCCAGCGGCTGTTTCCGCGTCAACCGGCCGCCAGCCACAGGGCCACGCCCAGCATCAGGGAGCCGGCGATGCGGTTCATCAACTGCACCTTGCCTTTCTGCATCAATACCCGGCTCAGGGTCCGGCCGCCGCTGGCGTAGAGCAGCAGGCAGAGGAACTCCAGCAGCAGTATGATGGCCACCAGGGTGACCAGCTGGCCGGCCAGGGGCGCCTGGTTGTTGATAAACGGCGGCAGCAGGGCGATGAAGAAGGCCCAGCCCTTGGGATTGGCGATGGCGGTGATAAAGCCCTGGCTGACCAGGGTGGGGATTGGGATATGGCGCGGGCCGGCATCCACCGGGCTCAGGGCCAGCTTGCCCTTGGAGCGCCACAGCTGGATGCCGAGCCAGGCCAGGTAGAGGCCGCCGCCATACTTGAGCAGCAGGAACAGCTGGGGATATTGCAGCATCAGGGCGGCCACCCCGATCACCGCCAGGCAGGCCACCAGGCCCACCCCGACCAGCTCGCCCAGCATCATCCACAGCGCCCGCCGCACGCCCACCGTCATGCCGAGCGACAGGGCCAGGGTCATGCACATGCCGGGGGTCACCGACACGAAGAAAAAGGTGGGGATAAACACCATTAAGACTACAGTATTGATAGGACACCTGCCTGTGTATCTTTATCGACTGCCCATAATGTACGCCATTTTGGGAGAAAGACCAGAGATCGGACTGTGGAAAATCCTGCCAGTCCAGCAACCAGCTAGTCGCTGAAGCGGGGGCTGAACACCAGCCGGCCGGGCTGGATGTCCATGGCCACCGGCACCGTCTTCAGCCAGCCGTAGCGGCTGTCGTCGAGCCGGTAGACCGGCTGGTTCTCGAGCACGGCGCGCACCAGCTGCATCATGCCGGCGGAAGCGGCGGCCATGTCGCCCTGGTAGCCGAAGGCATCCACCTTGCTCTGCAGCAGGTTGAGATCGCGGATAAAGATGGCGTTCTGCTGGCGGTCGTACACCGGCCGGCCCTCTATCGCCAGATCGAGCTGGGCGGGGAAGCGGGCCACCAGGGCGTTGAGGGCGGTTTCCCCCTTGAGGTTCAGGCGCACCACCTGGCGGTTGTCGGGGCCTATCTGCAGATCCAGGTTGTCGACCCGGGTCTGCACCAGGCCCTGGGTAAAGCGCGGCGCCTGCTCTTCCAGCAGGGTGTAGAGGGATCTTTCTATCTCGCTCTCCGCCACGCTGTACTGGCTGATGCCGGCGCAGGCACTCAGCAGCAGGGAAAAGAGGACAACAAGGGGCTTGAACATGGTACATCTCCAGGAGGTTCGGGGTCGGCAGTGTAAGCCCGGCCGGCGAGCGACACAGCCGGCCGGGCGCGGCCTTCAGGCAATTACTGGCGCAGCAGTTGATCCAGTTGGTTGGCGAAGGCCTGGCGGTCGGCGGGGCTCAGGCTGGGCGGGCCGCCGGTCTGGACCCCGCTGGCACGCAGGGTCTCCATAAAATCGCGCATGGTCAGCTTGGCCCGGATGGTGCCCGGATCGAAGCGCTCGCCGCGCGGGCTCAGCACCCGGGCGCCCTTGTCCAGGGCCTCGGCGGCCAGCGGGATATCGCTGGTAATGAGGATATCGCCGGGCTCGAGCCGGGCCACGATTTCGTTGTCGGCGATATCGAAGCCCTTGGCCACCTGTACCTGCCTGACCAGCCGGGAGGCGGGCAGGGGCAGGGGGTGGTTGGCCACCAGGATGAGCGGGGTTTGGGTGCGCTCGGCGGCGCGGAACAGAATGTCGCGGATGACCCTGGGGCAGGCGTCCGCATCGACCCAGAGCTGCATCAGTTGCGCCGCCCCAATGCCTGCTTGCGCTCGATGGCGTCTTTCAGCTCGTAGGGATCGACCACCACCCCGGTGGCGTCGGCGGTGGGGAACACCGCCACCAGCAGTTCGTCTTCTTCCATGCCGGGTACCCAGCGGGCCAGCCACACCTGGAGGCTGATGGCCTCGGGCTTGCACTGGCTCCAGTCGTCCACCGCCCAGTCCCGGGCGTAGTCGGGGTGGGGCCAGACCGGGATGCAGTCCTCGTCGTCGTCCGAGGTCAGCATCATGCAGCCGTGCTCGTCGGTGAGGATCCACAGTTCCTGGTGTTCGCACACCCGGGCCACGAAATGGTTGAAGCGTTCATCGTCCCGCATGGTCTGGGCGGCCGCCTTGTCGGCGGCGCTGAGGGTATAGCTCATGGTGCTGTCTCGTCCGGTGTTTTTCCCGCATGTTCACACCCCAAGGCCCTGGTTGTCCAGCTGAAAGCGGCGACGGCGGCCGAATTTGCTCCACGCCTTTTCATGGAAGAAGTAGGCGACGGTGTTGACCATGGGCTCGACCAGGGCGATGAGGCCGCCGACCAGCACATCGCCGGACAGCAGCCAGGCCACGGTGAAGGCAACGGTAAAGTGCACGAGGGCAAAGGTGATGGTCTTGTACATGATGGCGTTCTCCGGCTGGAATATGATTTAAATGATAATGATTATCAGTAATTTATCCAGAGGTTCTTCGCTATCGAATTTATCGGCCATTCCTATCAGACAATTGGCCTCTGCGGGCAATCGGGCGTTTACAGCCGGCCCTTGCTCGGGATAGATTGAATTCAGTCTTTTCCGATAACAACGAGCGCTGGCTCGACCAAAGCAATCAGGGTTGCCCATGCATTTTCAAACCGACGATATCCGCATCAACGAGATCAAAGAACTGCTGCCGCCGATAGCGGTGCTGGAGAAATCCCCGGCCACCGATACCGCCTCGACCACGGTGTTCGAATCCCGCCAGGCCATTCACCGCATCCTCACCGGCGAGGACGACCGCCTGCTGGTGGTGATCGGGCCCTGCTCCATCCACGATCCGGCGGCGGCGGTGGAATACGGCAAGCGCCTCAAGCCGCTGCGCGACAAGTACGCCGACCGGCTCGAAATCGTGATGCGGGTCTATTTCGAGAAACCGCGCACCACGGTGGGCTGGAAGGGGCTGATCAACGACCCCTACCTGGACAACAGCTTCCAGATCAACGACGGCCTGCGCATCGGCCGCAAGTTGCTGCTGGATCTGAACGATCTGGGCCTGCCCACCGCCAGCGAGTTCCTCGACATGATCACGCCCCAGTACGTGGCGGATCTGATGAGCTGGGGCGCCATCGGCGCGCGCACCACCGAGTCCCAGGTGCACCGGGAGCTGGCCTCCGGCCTGTCCTGTCCGGTGGGCTTCAAGAACGGTACCGACGGCACCATCAAGGTGGCGGTGGACGCCATCGGCGCCGCCAGCGCTTCGCATCACTTCCTGTCGGTGACCAAGTACGGCCACTCCGCCATCGTCGCCACCGCCGGCAACCCGGACTGCCATATCATACTGCGGGGCGGCAAGGAGCCGAACTACAGTGCCGAGCATGTGGCGGCGGTGTGCGATGGGCTGGCCAAGGCCGGCCTGCCGCAGAAACTGATGATCGACTTCAGCCACGCCAACAGCAGCAAGCAGTACCAGCGCCAGATGGTGGTGTGCGAGGACGTCTGTGGTCAGTTGGCCGCCGGCCAGCAGGCCATCATGGGGGTGATGGTGGAAAGTCACCTGGTGGCCGGACGCCAGGATCTGGAGGAAGGCAAGCCGTTGACCTTCGGCCAGAGCATCACCGACGCCTGTATCGGCTGGGAAGATACCGAGGCCCTGCTGGCCCAACTGGCGGAGGCGGTCACCGCCCGCCGCCAGGCCTGAGTGGATTGGGCGCGGAGGCGTGAGGGGGGAGGCGTGAGCAATTCCCCCGGCCCGATAGCAAAAAGGAGCCGAAAGGCTCCTTTTTTATGGGCGCTGGGTAGCGCAAGGCGGGGTGAGGCAAGGTGGGCGGGTACAGGCTGATATCGGCAAAGCGTGGCTCACTTCACC
>NZ_NMUO01000059.1 GCF_002237365.1 Zobellella denitrificans | reverse complement strand
CCCCTCTCGATTCGCGGGCGCCGCCGGAGGTGTATAGGACACGGTTCCCCGGACCCGCCAGCCAGACCCGGCCGCACACATCGGGCCCGCGCCCGGTGAGCAGGCCGGGCTTGAGCCCGACGAAGCTCAGGGTGAGAGAGGCCCGCACCGACTCCCCCAGCAGTCGGCCGGTGTCGGCGCAGAGGCCGGAGGGCAGATCCACCGCCAGCACGGGGGCGGCCGTGTCGTTGATGCGCCGGATATGCTGCCGGGCCACCTCCCTCACCTCGCCCTTGAGGCCGGTGCCGAGCAGGGCGTCGACGATGAGATCCGGGCTGTCCTGCAGGGCTTCCAGGCTTTCGATGGCGCCGCCGTCGGCCCGATAGTGATCCCGGGCCAGGGCGGCGTCGCCGGTCAGGGCGTCGGCATCCCCCAGCTGCACCAGTTGCACCCGAATGCCCGCCGCCCGGGCCAGCCGCGCCACCACATAGCCGTCGCCGCCGTTGTTGCCGCCGCCGCAGAATACCCACCAGTGCCGGGCATCGGGCCATTCCTTGCGGGCCAGCTCGAACAGCGCCAGCCCGGCCCGCGACATCAGTTCGAACAGGCTGATGCCGGCCGAGGCCGCCGCCTGTTTTTCCCCCTCCCGGATCTGCTCCGAGTACCAGAACGACTGTGTTAGACTATGGGGCTTTTCCAGACCGACGATGCTCATGACCACTCCCAACTTTGCCGCTTTGGCTCACGATATCAAGCTCTGGGCAGCAGAGCTAGGCTTCGACCAGGTGGGCATCACCGACACGGATCTGGCCGCCCACGAGCCCCTGCTCGCCGATTGGCTGGACCAGGGCTACCACGGCGAAATGGACTACATGGCCCGCCACGGCATGATGCGCGCCCGCCCCCAGGAGCTGCTGCCGGGCACCTTGCGGGTGATTTCGGTACGCATGAACTACCTGCCGGAGCAGGCCGCCATCGCCCGGGTGCTGAGCGACCCGGACAAGGGCTATATCAGCCGCTACGCCCTGGGCCGGGATTACCACAAGGTGTTGCGCAATCGGCTGAAGAAGCTGGCCGACCGGATAGCGGAACGGGCCCAAGGGCTGGTCGCCCGCCCCTTCGTCGACTCGGCCCCCATACTGGAGCGGCCGCTGGCGGCCAAGGCCGGCATCGGCTGGGTGGGCAAGCACTCGCTGCTGCTCAACCGGGAGCAGGGCTCCTTCTTCTTTCTGGGCGAACTCTTGGTCAACCTGCCGCTGCCGGTAGACGGCCCGGTGGAAGAAGGCTGCGGCAAATGCGTGGCCTGCATCACCACCTGCCCCACCGGTGCCATCGTCGCCCCCTATGTGGTGGACGCCAGGCGCTGCATCTCCTACCTCACCATCGAACTCGACGGCCCCATCCCGGAGGAGTTCCGCCCGCTGATGGGCAACCGCATCTACGGCTGCGACGACTGCCAGCTGATCTGCCCCTGGAACCGCTTCGCCGGGGCCAGCCGGGAGCCGGATTTCGCCGCCCGGGACGACCTGCACGCCCCCGAGCTGCTGGCCCTGTTCGCCTGGAGCGAGGAACACTTCCTGAAGATGACCGAAGGCAGCCCCATCCGTCGCATCGGCCATCGCCGCTGGCTGCGCAATATCGCCGTGGCCCTGGGCAACGCCCCCGCCTCCGAGCAGGTCATCCAAGGACTGGGGCAGAAACGGGACGAGGTGGACGAACTGGTGCGGGAGCATATCGACTGGGCCCTGGCGCGGCAACGGGCCGGACTGGCCCGGCCGGAGCGCAAGACCGAACGGCTGATCCGCGCCGTGGACAAGGGCATGCCGAAGCATGCCCGGTGAGGGCATGTTTGATATATCGGAGCCGCTTGCAGGCAAGGTTGTGCCGTGTCATCCGGCATGATTTCCGGGCAATAAAAAACCGACCCTGAGGTCGGTTTTTTCGGATTTGGAGCGGGAAACGAGACTCGAACTCGCGACCCCAACCTTGGCAAGGTTGTGCTCTACCAACTGAGCTATTCCCGCAAAATACTTTTTACTTTCGATGCCGCCTTGGTAAGCCACATCGTTGAAATTTGGAGCGGGAAACGAGACTCGAACTCGCGACCCCAACCTTGGCAAGGTTGTGCTCTACCAACTGAGCTATTCCCGCAAAACACTTTTTACTTTCAATGCCGCCTTGGTGAGCCGCATCGTTGCAATTTGGAGCGGGAAACGAGACTCGAACTCGCGACCCCAACCTTGGCAAGGTTGTGCTCTACCAACTGAGCTATTCCCGCAAAACACTTTTCACTTTCAATGCCGCCTTGGTGAGCCGCATCGTTGCAATTTGGAGCGGGAAACGAGACTCGAACTCGCGACCCCAACCTTGGCAAGGTTGTGCTCTACCAACTGAGCTATTCCCGCAAAATACTCTTAACTTGTGCATGGGGCTGCGGCGCGACCCTCATCAACTTCAGCAAGGTCAAGCCCTATCAACTGAGCTATTCCCGCATAAGCCTTATCGCAACCAGCGGCTTGCTTTGCAATTCCGTCCGGCTACGGGAGGCGAATTATACGAGCGGCTTAAGTGAATGCAAGCCTTTTTTCGCCCCCCGAGATCGTTTGCCGAATTTACCAGCAACGGCGCCCGGACGGCTCAGATCGTGAACACTTTCTCCCGGTAAAACTGCAGTTCGGCGATGGACTCACGGATATCGTCCAGGGCCTGGTGGCTGCCCTTCTTGGTGAACTGTTCCAGCAGCGCCGGCTGCCAGCGGCGCACCAGCTCCTTGACGGTGCTGACGTCAATATTGCGGTAATGGAAGAAGGCTTCCAGCTCCGGCATGTGGCGGGCCAGGAAGCGCCGGTCCTGGCCGATGGAGTTGCCACACAGGGGCGAGGTCTTTTCCGGCACCCACTGGCGCAGAAACGCCAGCGTCTGCGCCACCGCCTCCGCCTCGGTCACGGTGCTGGCCTGCACCCGCGCCACCAGGCCCGAGCCGGTGTGGGTGCGCACATTCCACTCGTCCATCTTGGCCAGCTCCGCCTCCGGCTGATGGATGGCCAGCACCGGTCCCTCGGCCAGCACCTTCAGCTCCTTGTCGGTGACGATGCTGGCAATCTCGATAATCCTGTGTTCGTCCGGCTCCAGGCCGGTCATCTCCAGATCGATCCAGACCAGGTTTTCTGCATTTTGGCTCATGTTGGGTCTCTAGCTGAGTGGCAATGGGGACAAGTTCGAGCGGGAAAGTGTATCATAGCCGGCAGTGAAAACGGGTTCGAGGACGTCGTGACCAAGAAAAAACAGCTCAGCAAAGGCCAGAAGCGCCGGGTAAGCGATAACCACAGCCGGCGGCTCAAGCGCCAGCAGGTGGACACCATAGACGACAGCCTGCTGGGGCCGCCCCAGGAGGGGCTGGTGATCAGCCGCTTCGGCCAGCATGCCGACATCGAAGACGATGCCGGCCGGATCCACCGCTGCAACCTGCGCCGGACCCTGAACTCCCTGGTCACCGGCGATCGGGTGGTCTGGCGCCCGGGGGTGGAGACCATGCAGGGCATCAGCGGCGTGGTGGAGGCGGTGCATCCCCGCCAGACCGTGCTCACCCGTCCCGATTACTACGACGGCATCAAGCCGGTGGCCGCCAATATCGACCAGATAGTGGTGGTGTCGGCGGTGCTGCCCGAGCTCAGCTGCCACATCATCGACCGCTATCTGGTGGCGGCCGAGGACGTCGAGATGCCGCCCATGCTGGTGCTGAACAAGGCGGATCTGCTCACCGACGACCAGCGCCGGGAGGCGGAGCAGGCCCTGCAACGCTACCGGGATATCGGCTACCAGGTGCTGCTGGTCAGTTGCGACACCGGCGAGGGGCTGGACCAGCTCCAGCAGGCGCTGAAGGATCACACCAGCATCTTCGTGGGCCAGTCGGGGGTGGGCAAGTCGTCCCTGGTCAATGCGGTCATGCCCCATGTGGAGGCGACCACCGGTGCCGTGTCCGACAACTCCGGCCTGGGCCAGCACACCACCACCACCGCCCGGCTCTACCATTTCCCGTCCGGCGGCTCCCTGATCGACTCGCCGGGCATCCGCGAGTTCTCCCTCTGGCATCTGCCCCCCGAGCGGGTGGCCTGGTGCTTCCGCGAATTTCGCGACTATCTCGGCGGCTGCCGCTTCCGCGACTGCAAGCACGGCACCGATCCGGGCTGCCTGCTGCAGCAGGCCAGGGCGGATGGCGACATCCATCCCGAGCGGCTCGAGAGCTACCACCGCATCATGGATGCCATGGCCGACAAGCCCAGTCGCCACCATCCCAAATCCTGATCCCTTTCCCCGTCATTGTTCGGATTCCCTATGATCGACAACCTGAAAATTCTGCTGCAATACCTGCTTCCCAAGCACCTGATTTCCCGCCTGGTCGGCCTTTTGGCCGCCATGGAAGGTGGCCGACTCACCCAGTGGCTAATCCGCCGCTTTATCCAGCGCTACCGGGTGGACATGAACGAAGCCCAGTATCCGGATCCGGCCCACTACCTGAGCTTCAACGACTTCTTTACCCGCCCGCTGAAAGACGGCGTCCGTCCGCTGGTGCAGGGGGAAGAGCTCCTCGCCATGCCGGTGGACGGCGCCATCAGCCAGTTGGCCCCCATCCAGCAGGGCCGCATCATCCAGGCCAAGGGCCACGACTTCAGCGCCCGGGCCCTGCTCGGCGGCGACAAGGTCCTGGCCGAACCCTTTATGGGCGGCGACTTCGCCACCATCTACCTGGCCCCCAGGGACTATCATCGCATCCACATGCCGCTGGACGGAGTGCTCAGGACCATGATCTACGTGCCCGGCGAGCTGTTCTCGGTCAATCCGCTCACCGCCGAGCGGGTGCCCGAGCTCTTTGCCCGCAACGAGCGGGTGGTGTGCATTTTCGATACCGCCGCCGGGCCCATGGCCCTGGTGCTGGTGGGCGCCACCATAGTGGCCAGCATCGAAACCGTCTGGGCCGGTACCATCACCCCGCCGGTGGGCAAGCGCGTGCAGCGCTGGGACTACGATCCGGCCACGGCGCCGCGCCTGGCCAAGGGCGAGGAGATGGGCCGCTTCAAGCTGGGCAGCACGGTGGTGTGCCTCTTTGCCCCCGGCCGGGTAACGCTGTCCGACAGCCTCAGGCCCGGCACCCCCACCCGCATGGGCACCGAATTCGGACGCCTGAACCGGGGCTGAACCGCCGCAGGTTTTAACCCTTAAACATCGGGAGTCAGCCGTGTTTGCGCCCATACTGCTGTTTTTTGCCCTGCTGTTGCTGCCGGCCCCGCTGCCGGCGGATCAGAGCGTCGCCGACATCGAGGCCCTGCTGGCCGAAATCCCCGAGGGGGACAGGCCCGAGCTGCAGAAATTGCGCGACAGCTACAACCAGGCCCTGCAACTGGTGCGCGAAGGCGAACGCTACCGCAAGCAGGCCCAGGCCCTGCGGCAGTTCATGGATGACTACCCCGCCGAACTCAAAAAACTCGAGCGCGAACGGGCCGGGCTCAAGGCCACCGACACCGCCGGCATCCCCCGCCTGGACGAAGAGGCGGTACAACAGGCCCTGGTCGAGGCCCAGGCCCGCCGGCTGGAGCTCAGAGGCCAGCGGGACGAGCTCGCCAATACCCTCAACCTGCAGGAGTTGGGGGCGGGCGATCAGCACAGCCTGCTGGACGATCTGCGCCAGCAGTTGCGCCGCACCCAGCAGAGCCTGGACGAACTGCAGTTCGCAGACAGCCAGAGCCGGCAGCAGACCGCCAACCGCGTGCTGGCCCTGGTGCGCGAGCAGAGCCTGCAGACCCGCATCCAGGTACTGGAGCTGGAACAGCTGTCCGCCGGCAACCGAGACAGCCTCAACCGGCTGAAGCTGGACATTCTCCAGGCCCGGCTGCAGGATCTGGACGCCTACATAGAGGCGCTGCAAGGCCGCCAGAACGAGCTGCGCCGCGTCACCACCGAGGCCGCCATCGCCGAGAGCGAGCGCCTGCTGGACCAGGTCGAGGCCGACTCCCCCCTGCTGGCCGGCCAGCAGGCGGTCAACCAGCGGTTGTCCACCCAGCTCGGCGAGAAGAGCCGGGAGGTGGAGGCGCTGCAGCTGGAGTACCAGGCGGCGGAGCGGGCCGCCTCCGAGCTGGTTACCATGAAAAACAACCTCAAGGAGCAACTGGAATGGCTGCAGGTCAGCCGGGGCTTCGGCGAGAACCTGCGCAACCGCCTGAACGAGCTGCCGGCTCCCTATCCCCTGCCCCAGCTGGAAGCCCGCATCGTGCAGAGCCGGGTGGACAAGTACGGCTATCAGGAATCCCTCGACAGCCTGCGCACCGGCGGCTACCGCACCAACCTGCTGCTGAGCGAGCAGGCCGGCACCCTGACCGATGCCCAGTTGGCCCAACTTGATGAGTTGCTGGCCACCCAGCGCCGGCTGCTGGAGCAACTGGTCGGCGCCACCGACAACCAGATCCACGAACAGACCCGGCTCAAGGTCGCCTACAGCCGGCAGAACAGCCAGTTGCAGGAAATCCGTACCCTCACCGACGAACGGCTGTTCTGGCTGCCGGATCTGCGCCCCATCGGCGGCCAGTTCCCGCTGGCCCTGATGGAAACCCTGGGCTGGCTGCTCACCGCCAGCACCTGGACCGCCCTGCCCCAGTCCCTGCTGCTGCAGGGTGGCGCCAGCCTCACCCTGTATGGCGTCAGCTCCCTGATGGTGCTCTACCTCTGGTTCCTGAGCCGGCGCAGCCTGCGCGATTACCTGGAGAAGATCAGTGCGCGCATCGGCAACGTCACCCAGGACAAGTACGACTACACCTTCAACACCCTGCTGCTCAGCCTGCTCACCGCCCTGCCGCTGCCGGCGCTGCTGTCGCTGCTGTCCAGGGCCATCGACTCCCCCTGGGCGCCGCCGGTGGTGCTGGCCCTGGCCCATGCCCTGGGCAAGCTGATGCTGCCGGTGTTCATCCTGATGCTGATCGGCAACCTGATGATGCACAGGGGTCTGCTGGTGGTGCACTTCAACCTGCCCCGGGAACGGGTTCGCCGGGTCTGGCGTCAGTTCCAGACCCTGATGCTGACCATGCTGCCGGCCCTGCTGCTGTTCTATACCGCCCAGGAATACCGGGACTTTTCCCTCTACGACACCCTGGGCCGGCTCGGCTTCATGTTCATCTGCCTGCTGCTCAGCCTGTTCTCCTGGCGCCTGTACCGGGCGGATCTGCCACTGCTGCTGTCCACGCCCCGCCGGGAGCACCTGACCCTGGTCAACCACCTGCTGTGGGGCCTGCTGATCCTGGCGCCGCTGCTGGCCCTGGCCGCCGCCGCCATGGGCTACCTGTTCACCGCCCATACCCTGCTGCGCCAGCTGGAGATCTCGGTGCTGGTGGGGCTGGGATTCCTGATGGCCTACTTCCTGGTGCGGCGCTGGATGCTGATCCAGCGCCGGCGGCTGGCGTTCGAGCGGGCCAAGGCCCGACGGGCGGAAATCCTGGCCCAGCGCAAGGAAAAGGAGAAGGAGGAGACGGCCGAAGCCCCGCCCAGCCCGGAGGCGGAAGCGGCCGCCGTGGCCGAGGTGGATCTGGACACCATCAGCGCCCAGTCGTTGGGGCTGCTGCGCTCGGTGCTGATGCTGGGCTACATCCTCAGCCTGATGCTGCTGTGGTCGGAGATCAACACCGCCTTCAGCTTCCTCGACAGCATCCAGGTCTGGCAGGTTTCCACCAGCCTGGCCGGGGAAGACGCCCTGGTGCCCATCTCGCTCAAGGATCTGGTGATCGCCCTGTTCGTGGTGGTGCTCACCTGGATCACCGCCCGCAACCTGCCCGGCCTGATGGAGCTCAGCCTGCTGCAGCACCTCAACCTGTCGCCCGGCACCGGCTTCGCCATCACCACCATCTCCAAGTACCTGGTGCTGATGGTCGGCGCCTTCACCACCTTCGCCATGCTCGGCATCGACTGGTCCAAGACCCAGTGGCTGGTGGCCGCCCTGTCGGTGGGCCTGGGCTTCGGCCTGCAGGAGATCTTCGCCAACTTCGTGTCCGGCCTGATCATCCTGTTCGAAAAGCCGATCCGTATCGGCGACACCGTCACCATCCGCGAATTAACCGGCACCATCTCCAAGATCAAGACCCGGGCCACCACCATAGTGGACTGGGACAGGCGCGAGATCATCGTGCCCAACAAGGCCTTTATCACCGAGCAGTTCGTCAACTGGTCCCTGTCCGACGCCATCACCCGGGTCAAGCTGCTGGTGCGGGTGCGGCTGGACGCGGATATCGAGCTGGTGCAGCGGTTGACCCACGAGGCGATAAAAGAATGCGGCCTGATCCTGGACAACCCCATCCCCGAGGTGTTCCTGATCGAGTTGACCGACTCGGCCCTGGTGTACGAGGTGCGGGTCTATGTGGAGGACATGAGCCACCGCATGCCCATGACCCACGAACTGCACAACCTGCTGCTGGCCCGGCTGCGCCGGCACCGGATCCAGATCCCGCACCAGCAGGTGGACATCCGCCTGATCAGCGAACAGCCCATCAACGCGCTCCCGAGAGGTCATGATGCCAAACCGGTTTAAACTGCTGCTCGCCCTGCTGCTGCCCCTGCTGGTGCTGAACCTGCCGGCCGAGCTGCTGCCGCTGCCGGATGCCAGCCTGGTCGAGCAGCGCCTGCTGGCCATCTTCCTGCTCGCCGCCCTGCTGTGGGTGCTGGAGCCGGTGCCGGTGTTCGCCACCTCCCTGTTGATCATCGGCCTGCTGCTGATCACGGTGTCGGATCAGGCCGCCGTCTGGTTCCTGCGGGAAGACGCCGGCCAGCCCCTGGGCGAGCTGCTGCCCTACCAGGCCATCATGGGCAGCTTCGCCTCCCCCATCATCATCCTCTTCCTGGGCGGCTTCGCCCTGGCCCTGGGGGCGGCCAAGTACAAACTCGACACCAACCTGGCCAACTATCTGCTGCGCCCCTTTATGGCCAGCCACGACCGGCTGATGCTGGGCATCATGCTGATCACGGCGCTGTTCTCCATGTTCATGTCCAACACCGCCACCACCCTGATGATGCTCACCATCATGGGGCCGGTGTTCGCCAGCCTGGGGCTGCAGGCACCGTCCACCCGCGGCCTGCTGCTGGCCATTCCCATCGCCGCCAACCTGGGCGGCATCGGTACCCCCATCGGCACCCCGCCCAACGCCATCGCCCTGCAGTACATGGCCAACCCCATCGACTTTTTGACCTGGATGGCCTTCGCCGTTCCCCTGGTGCTGGTGATGCTGGTCGCCGCCTGGCGGCTGCTGCTCCGGCTCTACCCCGCCGCCGAGCTGGGCCTGTGCCTGACCCTGAGCAGCAAGTTCGTACGCAGCCCCCGGGCTTACCTGCTCTACGCCACCTTCGCCCTGACCATAGTGCTGTGGCTCACTTCCTTCTGGCACGGCATGAACAGCTATGTGGTGGCCGTCATCCCCCTGGTGGTATTCAGCCTGACCGGCATCATCACCCCGGCGGATCTGCAGAAGATCAACTGGGACGTGCTCTGGCTGGTGGCGGGAGGCATCGCCCTGGGGCTGGCCCTGGATCAGTCGGGGCTGGCGCGCAAGCTGGCCCTGTCGCTGCCGCTCGAACAGCTGCCCGGCGCCGCCATACTGCTCAGCCTGCTGCTGGTGTGCTTCCTGCTGGCCAACATCATGTCCAACACCGCCACCGCCAACCTGATACTGCCGATCACCGCCGCCGTGGCCACCGGCTACCAGGGCATGGCCGACTACGGCCTGGACAGCGCCCTGGTGCTGGTGGCCCTGTCCTGCTCCCTCGGCATGATACTGCCGGTGAGCACCCCGCCCAACGCCCTGGCCTACGCCACCGGCCTCATCACCACCCGGGACATGCTGCGCACCGGCCTGGCGGTGGGCGCCTTCGGTCTGGCACTGCTGTTCGTCATCCTGCTGGTGCTGGGCGCCCTGGGATGAACTTTACCCTCAAGCAGTTGCGGCTGTTCGTGAGCGTGGCGGAAAACGGCAGCCTGAGCCGGGCCGCCGAGCAACTGGCCATGACCCAGTCGGCCGCCACCATGTCGCTGCAGGAGCTGGAGCGCCAGCTCAACCACTCCCTGTTCGACCGGGTCGGCCGCCGGCTCAGCCTCAACGCCTGGGGCCAGTGGCTGCTGCCCCGGGCCCAGAAGATGCTGGCCGAGAGCTACCTTATCGAGCAGGGCTTCAAGGGCCAGAGCCCCATCGCCGGCCGGCTGCGCCTGGGCGCCAGCCGGACCATCGCCGACCACTGGATCCCCGGGTTGATCGAGCAGGTGGCCCGCCGCTACCCCCAGCTCGACCTCGGCCTGGCGGTGGACAACACCCACCGCCTGCTGCAACAGCTGTACCAGGGCCGGCTGGAAATGGCGCTGATCGAAGCCCACGCCCAGGAAAAATGGCTCCGCCTCGAACCCTGGTGTCGGGACGAGCTGGTGATCGTGTGCCAGCGCGAGCATCCCCTGGCCCGGGAGTCCGAGGTGAGCCTGCAACAACTGGCCGAGTGCGAATGGGTGCTGCGCGAGTCCGGATCCGGCACCCGGGACACCTTCGAGCAGGCCCTGGCCGGCCGGCTGGGGCCGCTGCGGATCCGCCAGGAATACCCCCACCTGCCCACCATCAAGCGGCTGCTGCAGTCCCGTCCCTGGCTCAGTTGCATGTCGCGGCTGAGCGTGGCCGACGAGCTGGCCGCGGGCAGCCTGGTGGCACTGCCGGTGCCCGCGCTTTCCCTCAGCCGCTTCTTCTATTTCGCCTGGCACAAGGACAGGGGCGATCATCCCGCGCGCCTGGCGCTGATCGAGCTGGCCAGGGAACTCCTGCGATGAGCGATACCGCCATGGTGGCCACGGCCGCTTGCAATTTGCCCTCCGCCCGGGTCTAACTACCTGCAACCCCGGCCGGAGATGGAGACCCCTATGCTACGCCTGCTGCTTGTTGTGCTGTTGTTGAGCGGCTGCGCCGCCCCCTACGACTACGCCGAAGACACCGATTTCAGCCGTTTCACCACCGTCGCCCTGGCGCCCACGGCGGACAGCCAGTCGCTGGACGGCGCCCGCATCACCGCCTCGGCCCTGGCCCTGCTGCCTGGCCGCGGCCTGCGCCTGGCCCAGCCCGAGCAGGCATCGCTCTGGCTGAACTACCAGTTGCTGGAAGAAACCCGGTTGCTGACCACCATACCCCGTCTCACCGCCCGTCATGGCAGTTTCTGGGATGATGAGGAAAGGGTCTATGGCGCGGTGCGGGAGCTCAGGCTCAAGCTGTGGCTGGAAGAGCCCGGCGGCAGGATGCTGTGGAGCAGCAAGCATCCGCGCGCGTTTCCCGCCGAGCGCATAAAGGGCGCCGAACGCAGCCGACGCATCGAGCAGCAGGTGGCGGAGCTGCTGGCCAACTATCCGCCCCGGGACTGACTCAGGCGCGGGTGACCGGAAAGGCGATCACCTGCTCCAGCCGCCCGGCCCCCAGCGCCAGCATGATCAACCGGTCCACCCCCAGGGCGACCCCGGCGCAGTCGGGCAGGCCGGCCTGCAGGGCGGCGAGCAGGTATTCGTCCACCGGCCGTTCGGGCAGCCCGCGGCCGCGGCGCAGCCGGTTGTCCTGCTCGAAGCGGCGGCGCTGCTCGTCGGCATCGCTCAGCTCGTGGAAGCCGTTGGCCAGCTCGATGCCCTTGAAATAGACCTCGAATCGCTCCGCCACCCGCGGATCCTGCGGACTGATGCGCGCCAGGGCCGCCTGGCTGGCGGGGAAGTGGTAGACGAAACAGGGCACCACTTGGCCGATACGCGGTTCCACCCCCAGGGCGAACAGCAACTGCAGCAGGGTGTCCCTGTCTTCCTCCCGGGCGATAAGGTCATCGGCGCCGAGATCCTGGCCGGCCCGGCGCAACTCATCGAGGGAAGCGCTCAGCGGGCATACCCCCAGGGTGGTCGTAAAGGCCTGCTGGTAAGTCAACCGTTCGGGGCTGTCGCAACCCAGCACCAGCTGCAGCAGCCCGGCCATCTCGTCCATCAATTGATGATGATCGAAACCGGGGCGGTACCATTCCAGCATGGTGAACTCGGGATTGTGCAACCGGCCCGACTCCTCGTTGCGGTAGGCCTTGCAGATCTGGTAGATGGGGCCGCTGCCCGCCGCCAACAACCGCTTCATATGGAATTCCGGCGAGGTCTGCAGGTACAGATCCAGGCCCTGGGCCATGCCGGGGCCGACGAAGCGGGTGACGAAGTTGTCCAGGTGCACGTCGGTCACCCCGGCGCTGGCCAGGGTGGGGGTGTCCACCTCCAGCACCTGCCGCTCGGCGAAAAAATGGCGGATGGCGGCCAGCAGGCGGGCCCGTTGTTGCAGAAAAGCGAGGGAAGCCGTCGGCGGCCAGGGGATGGTGGTCATGGAGTCGCTGCCAAAAATGGGCATTTTACCCTTAACGGCGGCGCTTGCCAGTCTAGAGCGGGCCTTTCAGCTCGACCTGGTTGCCCTCGGGATCGAACACATAGACCGAAGGCCCTTCCCCCTCGGCCCCGTAGCGCAGCTGCGGCTCCTCGCAGATCACCCCGTTGCACTCCAGGTAAAGCCGCAGGGCATCAGGCTCGAAGGGGCTGATGCGCAGGCAGAAGTGATCCATGTTGGCCTTGCACTGATCCGCCGCTTCGCCGTCGCCGCCGAGCGGCCCGCGGATGTCCACCAGATCGATCAGTTGGGCGCCGGCACGCAGCTGGTAGAGGCCGATGTCGCTCTTTTCCCGCTCCAGGGTGCAGCCCAGGACCCGGCAGTAGAAATCCAGCATCCGCTCCGGCTGCCGCACCCGCAGCACCAGATGATCCAGCCCCAGTATCTCGAACATGAATAGCGCCTCCCCGTCAGGATGCTAACAGCATGGCGTAATTTTGAGCAAAATAAAAGGGCGCCGCAGCGCCCTCGATTCGTCGTTTCCGTTCAGTCTTCGCCCATCACGTGGTCGTCCCGCTTCACGGCGCCGAAAAAAGCGTACCAGGCAAACAGCAGCGCCATCACCAGGTAGCCCAGCACGTATTCGGGCGCGGCGTAGAAGCCGAGCTTGGGCGCGTGCATCAGCCCCACGAAGGAGAAGCCGGCGCTGCACAGGGCGAAGGCCGTGGCGCGCTTGAAGGCGCCGTCGATCACGCAGACGGTGATGGCGCCCAGCATCATGGCGGTGAACATGGCGCCCTGCCCCAGGGGCACTATGCCGTCGGAGATGCGGCTGACCACCTCGCCGGCGGCGTTGTTGAAACGGGTCATCACGTAGTTGGCGAAGTAGGGCAGCATGGCCAGGGCCACCGCCGGGTAGTACTTCTTGGCGTTGGTCTGGAAGGCGGTGGACACCATGGACATGCCCACGAACACCAGGATAGGGGCCACCACCGCCACCGGGATCAGCGCCGAGATCACCGCGATCAGGCCGAACATGGCCGCCAGCAGGTATACCAGGCCGTTGAGGATGCTGTAGCCACGGCCGGCCTTCATCCACTTGGCGCCCACGGTGGCGATATAGACGGTGGTCGGGAACAGGCCGCCGAACAGGGCGCCGATCATGGTGCCCACGCCGTCGACCGCCTGGCACTCGCGCACGTCGTACTTGTCGCCGGCCGCCTCCATCGCCTCCACGTTGTTCATGGTCTCGATGGCGTTGTAGAGGGTGATGGGCAGCACCACGGTGAGGATGCCGATCATGGAGCCGAACAGGTAGCTCATGCCGTCGAAGGCCGCCATGCTGGGCAGCACGGGGTAAAAGCCGAAGTGGGACAGTCCCTCGGCGATCTTGGCGCTGTCGCTCGCCCCCAGCAGGTAGGCCAGCAGGGTACCGAATACGATGGCGAACAAAGAGGCGGGCATGCGGAAGGGCAACACCACCCGGCCGACGATGCCGATGATGATCACCGCCAGCACGAACAGGCCGACCACCGGCATCTCCAGGGTCTTGAACATCATCTCGCCGGCGATAAAGGTCAGGGCCACCCCGGCCACCGCCCCCAGCATGGCCGCCCGCGGCAGGTTGCGCTGCACCCAGCGGCCCACCAGGCTGACCAGCACCTCCAGCAGGCCGCTGAGGAAGCAGGCACCCACCGCAATTTTCCAGGCCAGCTCGGGATCGCCGGTCATGGTCTTGGCCGGCAGCAGCACCCCGAACAGGAACACGAACATCACCGGCGTACTGATGCCGTAGGACAGGGCGGTCACGTCGGTGCGCCGCTCCTGGTGGGCCAGCCGGTTGGCGGTATAGGCGTAATAGAAATTGCCCACCAGCACGGCGATGGCCGCGCCCGGTATCACCTGCCCGAACACCAGCTCCTGGGGAAAGCCCATGCCCAGCATGGTGATGGTGATGATCACGAAGTTGGCAACGTTGTTCTGGAACAGGGCGAAAAAGGCGTCGGTGTCCTCCTTCTTGTACCAGGGATAATGGAAGCGGGGCTCGGCCACTGCTGGTTTCTCCTTTGATGATGGGTGCCGGCATCGGGTGACGATGGGCAAACGATTGCGCGTGTGGATGCCGTCTTCTGCGGGACGGCTTGAAGCGGCTGATTATAGGCGAAAAACGGCACCAGCAAAGCCAATTTGTACCAAAAAGTCAGTTTTTCGGGTCAGGAATGAGCCCCGCAAACTATCTTCACATAAAAATAATTATTGAACTTTAAGTCAGGATAGTTGCAAAAAAAATAACCCGAACTAGAATGCTGAAAACCGGGGGCCTAAAAAACCCCCGGTTTTTTTGTGCCTGTCACTTATCGAGGTTACACCATGCGTATCGAAGAAGACTTGAAACTGGGCTTTAGGGATGTGCTGTTTCGCCCCAAGCGCTCCACCCTCAACAGCCGTTCCCAGGTCGAGCTGGACCGGGAATTCACCTTTAAGCATTCGGGTCGGCGCTGGTCCGGGGTGCCGGTGATCGCCGCCAACATGGATACCGTCGGCACCTTCGCCATGGCCCAGGCCCTGGCCCGCCACGATATGCTGACGGCGGTACACAAGCATTACTCGGTCGACGAGTGGCGGGCCTTCGTGGCGGAGACCGGCGCCGACCTGCTCAGGCACGTCATCGTCTCCACCGGCACCTCCGACAAGGACTTCGAGAAGCTGCAGCAGATCCTGGCCCTGTCCGACGAACTCGGTTTTATCTGCATCGACGTGGCCAACGGCTACAGCGAGCATTTCACTTCCTTCGTCAGCCGGGTGCGCAGCCAGTGCCCGGGCCACACCATCATCGCCGGCAACGTGGTCACCGGTGAAATGGTGGAGGAGCTGATCCTCTCCGGCGCCGACATCGTCAAGGTGGGCATAGGCCCGGGTTCGGTGTGCACCACCCGGGTCAAGACCGGGGTCGGCTATCCCCAGCTGTCGGCCATCATCGAGTGCGCCGACGCCGCCCACGGCCTGGGCGGCCAGATCATCGGCGACGGCGGCTGCACCTGCCCGGGCGACGTGGCCAAGGCCTTTGGCGGCGGCGCCGACTTCGTGATGCTGGGCGGCATGCTGGCGGCCCACGAGGAGTGCGGTGGCGAGATCATCGAACGGGACGGCCGGGCCTTTATGACGTTTTACGGCATGAGCTCTTCCAGCGCCATGGAAAAGCACGCCGGTGGCGTGGCCAAGTACCGGGCGGCGGAAGGCAAGACGGTGGAACTGTCCTACCGCGGGCCGGTGGAGGAAACGGTGCAGGACATCCTCGGCGGCGTGCGCTCCACCTGCACCTATGTGGGCGCCCAGCGGCTGAAGGAGCTGACCAAGCGCACCACCTTTATCCGGGTGCGGGAGCAGGAAAACAACGTTTACGGCAAGGAATAAACAAAAACGGCGCCCCGAGGCGCCGTTTTTATTGAAAAGCGAATCGCTTACTTCACCCGGGACACGTATTCGCCGGAGCGGGTGTCGACCTTCAGCACTTCGCCGATCTGGATGAACAGCGGTACCCGTACCACGGCGCCGGTGCTCAGGGTGGCGGGCTTGCCGCCGGTGCCGGCGGTGTCGCCCTTCAGGCCCGGATCGGTTTCCACCACTTCCAGCTCCACGAAGTTGGGCGGGGTCACGGAGATGGGGGAACCGTTCCACAGGGTCAGGATGCAGACGTCCTGCTCCTTCAGCCACAGCTTGGCATCACCCACCGCCTTGTCGTCGGCGGCCAGCTGCTCGAAGGTATCGTTGTTCATGAAGTGGTAGAACTCGCCGTCGTTGTACAGGTAGGCCAGTTCCATGTCCATGACGTCGGCCGCTTCCACGCTGTCGCCGGACTTGAAGGTCTTTTCCAGCACCTTGCCGTTCAGCAGGCGGCGGATTTTAACACGGTTGAAGGCCTGGCCCTTGCCGGGCTTGACGAATTCGTTTTCGATAATGGCGCAAGGCTCGCCGTCCAGCATAATCTTTAGGCCGGAGCGGAATTCGTTGGTACTATAAGAGGCCATTTTACCCTCGTGAATTTGACAGAGTTGCAGAAAATGCCGGCAATGATACCCCTAAACGGGGGCGATTTACATATTAACTGGCAAAAAGAACTTGCCCGGGCCTTTACCTCGCCCGAACAACTGCTGGATTACCTGCATATCGATCCCACGCCCTGGCAAGCCGGCTTCCCGGCCCGCCGGCTGTTTCCGATGCGCGTCCCCCGTCCCTTCGCCGACAAGATGCGCCCGGGCGATCCCCGGGATCCCCTGCTGCGCCAGGTGCTGCCCCTGGGCGAGGAATTCGCCGAGGTACCCGGCTTCGTCGCCGATCCGCTCGACGAACACGACAGCGCCCTGCCCGGCCTGCTGCACAAGTATCGCTCCCGGGTGCTGCTGGTGTTGCGCGGCGGCTGCGCGATCAATTGCCGCTACTGCTTTCGCCGCCACTTTCCCTACGCCGACAACAGCCCGGGACGGGAAGGCTGGCGCGAGGCCCTGGACTACATCGCCGCCGATCCCGGCATCAACGAGGTGATCCTCTCCGGCGGCGATCCGCTGATGGCCAAGGACGAGCAGCTCGCCACCCTGCTCGACGCCCTGGAGGCCATTCCCCACCTGCGACGGCTGCGCATCCACAGCCGGCTGCCGGTGGTGATCCCGGCCCGCCTGACCGGGGCCCTTAAAGCCCGTCTCGCCCGCAGCCGGCTGCAGGCGGTGCTGGTACTGCACGTCAACCACGCCCGGGAGGTGGACGACATCCTGGCCGAGGCCCTGCAGGACTGGCGCCGGGCCGGCATCACCCTGCTCAACCAGAGCGTGCTGCTGGCCGGGGTCAACGACGACGCCGAGGTGCTCGAGGCGCTTTCGGAGCGGCTGTTCGAGGCCGGCGTCCTGCCCTACTACCTGCATCAGCTCGACCAGGTGCAGGGCGCGGCCCACTTCGCGGTCGGCGACGACCAGGCCAGGGCACTCATGGCCCGGCTGCTGGCCCGGCTGCCCGGCTTTCTGGTGCCCCGGCTGGTGCGGGAAGTCGGCGGCGAAACCAGCAAAACCCCGTTAGATCTCGGTCTTGAACCCCGTTAAGGAACACCAATGCACGACTCCGTCACCGCCAAGCTGCATGACACCCTCAAAGAGCTCTATCACCAGGCCATCGACGCCGACAAGAAGCTGGCCGGGCTGCGCGCCAAGGGCCAGGCCAAGTTCAGTGCCGTACTGCGCGAAGACAGCCAGTTCACCACCCATGCCGACCACTTCATGCCCTATGTGGCGGAGCTGGCGGAAGAGCTGGAGCTGCTGGAGATGAGCACGGACGAGGAATACCAGGCCCTGCTGGGGCGCATGGTGCACAAGATCCAGCTGCTGGCTTCCACCCTGGGCCAGTTCCTCCGCCTGTCCTGAGGCGATACGTCGCCGGCCCTCAGGGCTGGCGACGCTTGAGCCAGCCCGGCACCTCGACCGCCGCCAACGGCGCCCCGACCCAATCCCCCTGTACCAGCAGCTCGCCAGCCATGCCACTGAGCACCCCGAGTTCCGCCTCGTGATCCACCCCGCAGCAGATCAGCGGATACCCCAGCAGCCGTCCCAGGCCGAACAGGGTCTCCAGCTGCTGGCGGGCCTCTCCGGGCCGCTCTATGCCGCTGCAGAAGGTCGGATCCAGTTTGAGCCAACTGATCGGCAGCCGCGACAGGCTTCCCCAGGACGAACAGCCGCTGCCGAAGTCGGCCAGGGTCATGCGGATACCGGCCGCACCGAGCGCGGCCATGATGGCCTGTGCCTCGAACGCATCCTGCATGACCATGCTTTCATCGAGATCCAGCACCAGGCTGCCGGCCGCCAGGCCATGCTGCTCCAGCACCGGCAGGATGCGCCGCTCCAGTCCGTCCCGAAACAGGGACGGCGGTAACTTCAGGCTGACGAAGAGCCCCGGCTCCTCCAGCTCCTGCCAGCGCCGCAGGTGGCGGCAGGCATTGGTCAACATCCACATGAAGACCCGCTCCGACAGCTGGAACTGCTCGGTGACCCGCAACAGTTCGGTGGACGATATCATGCCGAAGCCCGGGTGATGCCAGTGCAGCAGGGTTTGCAGGCCGGCGCAATCACCGCTGCGGGGCTCGGTCAGGGGCTGAAAGCAGAGCCCCAGGCTGCTGCTGTCCAGGGCTGCCGGCAGATCCCGGGCCAGCCGTTGCCGGCGCGCCATTTCCTTCAGCAAAGAGGGATCGAAAATCACATAGGGCAGCCGGTCCCGCTTGCACAGCTCCAGCGCCAGTTCGCCCCGCGCCAGCAGATCCACCAGGTTGTCCCCGTCCGCCGGATAGAGCACCACGCCGATCACCGGCGTCATATAGAAGTCATAACTATCGATAGCCTCTTTTTCCGTCAGCGCCTGGCGGAAGCGGGACAGCTGGGCCCTGACCTCCTCCAGCTCCACCACGCCCCTGGCCAGCACCACCACCCCTTCCCGACCGAACTGGGCGATAAACTCGTGGGGCTGCAGGCTTTGCTGCAGGCGCTGGCTAAAGGCCTGCAGCAGGCGATCGGCCACCTCGAAACCGAACCGGTGATGGTGCTGGGAAAAGTCCTCCAGCTCCAGCACGGTCACGCTGAAGGGAATGCCCTGCTCGATCATCGGCGCCATGCGCCGCTGCAGGGCGAAACGGTTGGGCAGGCCGGTCAGGGGATCCCGCAACTGCTGGCTCCGGTAACGCCACAGCTCCCGCAGCAGCAACAGCAACAACAGGGCGGCGCTGACGAAGAGGCCGACGATCTGGACATAGAGCCGCTGCCCCATCAGCCGGTAGGCCTGATCGTATTCCGCATAAAAGCGCACGTTGCCGTGCATGGTGGCGGTGACGGTCCGGGACAGGGGCTCCAGGTAGGGGTTCAGCTCCGCCAGGATCAGCTGGTAGCCGGGTGACCCGGGCACCAAGGCCTGCACCTGCTGCTCCACTCCCCTCACCCTGGACTCAATCTGCTGGATCAGCAGCCACAGATCGGGGCGCTCGCTGAGGGTGTCCTTGAACTGGCTGCTGAGCAGCACCGGCGTCCGGCTCCAGAGGATGTCGTAGCGCAGCATCAGCTCGTCATGGCGGATGGCATCGGCGTGGAACAGGCGCACCGCGTCGAGAAAACGCCCCATTTCCAACTGCAGTTGCATCAGTGACCAGGGCACCTCGTAGGTGCGCTGCTCCAGCAGGCTGTTGTGCTGGTGGATGCCGTACAGGGTATGGGTGGCGCCGCCGCCGAACATCACCATGATCCCCAGCAGCAGCAGGGCGGCGACGACCTTGAGCGGGTGCACCCGGCCGTATTCGGTACCGGTGCCGACGTAGGGCAGCAAGGGATGACTCACATGGGTTCCGTATGAACGCGGATCTGCCGCAGTTGCCAGGCCATGAAATGCAGGAAGTCCGCCTGCTGCAGCTCGGGTACCTGGTCGAAGGGCAGCATCAGCCACAAGGGTCCCTTGTCCCGCCGGCTCATCACCTTGTCGTTCTCCCGCCAGGCCAGGATGGGCGTAAAGGGAGCCACTTTCTGCCAGTCGACGGCGACGCTGAAGCCGTTGAGGGCCTCCAGGTAGAGGGTCCTGACCCTGGCGTGGCCGAACAGCCTCTCCAGCAGCAGCGCCAGCTCCGGCCCCCGGTAGGTACGCGCCTCCTCCACCCAGGGATGGACGGTGGTGATATCGGCCTGGGGCAGGGCCTGCAGCTCGGCCAGGGTGTAATCCAGCCGTTCATAGGAGCGCCCGTCGAGCTGGATATTGCCGACGATGGTGAGCACCACCGGCTCCGCCGCCTTTCCCTGCCAGGACAGCAACAGCATCAGTACCAAGCCTATGAGTTTCATTACCGCTCCTCCTTAAGCCCAGGGGACTGGCCACCACGGCACGGCCACAGGACGGGTCCATCTCAAAAGACTCAAAAAGACCCGAAAAACCAAAAAAACATGATACCCAAATCTCCCCGCCAACCTGAAGTGTAATTTGGCGGCGGGGACAAGAAAGCGGAATTTGCCGGCGCCGAAAACAAAAAAACCGGGCCACAAGGGCCCGGTCGCTATTTATGACGCAGGGTCGGGCGATTACATCATGCCACCCATGCCACCCATGCCACCCATGTCGGGCATGGCCGGAGCGGCGTCTTTCGGCAGCTCGGTCACCATGGCTTCGGTGGTGATCATCAGGCCGGCCACGGAGGCGGCGAACTGCAGGGCGGAGCGGGTCACCTTGGTCGGATCCAGGATGCCCATCTCCAGCATGTCGCCGTAGGTGTCGTTGCCGGCGTTGTAGCCGAAGTTGCCTTCGCTGGCCTTGATCTTGGACACCACCACGGACGCTTCTTCGCCGGCGTTGCTGACGATCTGGCGCAGCGGGGCTTCCATGGCGCGCAGGGCGACCTTGATACCCACGTTCTGGTCTTCGTTGTCACCGGTCAGGCCACCCAGTTTGGCGGCGGCACGCACCAGGGCCACACCGCCACCGGGCACCACGCCTTCTTCCACCGCGGCACGGGTGGCGTGCAGGGCGTCGTCGACGCGGGCCTTCTTCTCTTTCATTTCCACTTCGGTGGCGGCACCCACCTTGATCACGGCCACGCCGCCGGCCAGCTTGGCCACGCGCTCCTGCAGCTTCTCTTTGTCGTAGTCGGAAGAGGACTCTTCGATCTGCTGACGGATCTGCGCCACGCGGGCGTTGATGGCCTCGACTTCACCCACGCCATCGATGATGGTGGTGTTGTCCTTGGTGATCACCACGCGCTTGGCGCGGCCCAGGTCTTCCAGGGTGGCTTTTTCCAGCTCCAGGCCCACCTCTTCGGAAATCACGGTGCCACCGGTGAGGACGGCGATGTCCTGCAGCATGGCCTTGCGGCGGTCGCCGAAGCCAGGTGCCTTGACGCCGGCCACCTTCACGATGCCGCGCATGTTGTTCACCACCAGGGTGGCCAGGGCTTCGCCTTCCACGTCCTCGGCCACGATCAGCAGCGGCTTGGATTGCTTGGCCACGCCTTCCAGCACCGGCAGCAGCTCGCGGATGTTGGAGATTTTCTTGTCGACCAGCAGGATGAAGGGGTCGTCCAGCTCGACGGTGCCGGTTTCCTGCTTGTTGATGAAATAGGGAGACAGGTAGCCGCGATCGAACTGCATGCCTTCCACCACGTCCAGCTCGTCTTCCAGGCCCTGGCCTTCTTCCACGGTGATGACACCGTCGGTGCCCACTTTTTCCATGGCTTCGGCGATCAGGGCGCCGACCTTCTCATCGGAGTTGGCGGAGATGGTACCCACCTGGGCGATGGCCTTGGTGTCCTTGCAGGGCACGGACAGGGCCTTCAGCTCTTCCACCGCCTTGATCACGGCCTTGTCGATGCCGCGCTTCAGATCCATGGGGTTCATGCCGGCGGCCACGGCCTTCAGGCCTTCGTTGACGATGGACTGGGCCAGTACGGTGGCGGTGGTGGTGCCGTCACCGGCCTCGTCGTTGGCCTTGGAGGCCACTTCCTTCACCATCTGGGCGCCCATGTTCTCGAACTTGTCTTCCAGCTCGATTTCCTTGGCCACGGACACGCCGTCCTTGGTGATGTTGGGGGCGCCGAAGGACTTGTCCAGCACCACGTTGCGGCCTTTCGGGCCCAGGGTCACCTTGACGGCATCGGCCAGGATGTTCACGCCTTTCAGCATTTTTACGCGGGCGTCGTTACCAAATTTTACGTCTTTAGCTGCCATTGTTTATCTTCCTTAAAAAGTTGATGAACCGGATTATTCTTCGACGATAGCCAGAATGTCGTTTTCGGACAGGATCAGGACTTCCTGGCCATCCAGCTTCTCGGTTTTCACACCAAAACCTTCGTTGAAGATCACCTTGTCACCGACCTTGACGGACATGGCCTTCACTTCACCGTTGTCCAGTACGCGGCCATTACCAACAGCCAGGACTTCGCCACGAGTGGATTTCTCGGCGGCAGAGCCGGTCAGAACAATACCGCCGGCAGATTTTGACTCGGCTTCAATACGTTTGATAATGACGCGATCGTGCAATGGACGAATGTTCATCGATAACTCTCCCAATGAGTGTTGTTACCTTGTGAGATAAACGGCCGATGGCCGCAAACTGTTCCGTTGACCTTCTATATGGGAGCGGTTTTTCGGCCTTCAAGGGCAAAGCACAAAAATTTTTTAAAGAAAGCGCCCGGGCGTTATCATGACCACCGCTGCCGGCGGCGCCGGCTCCCCAGATCAAGAGATGCTCAGTGGCAAGACACAATTCCCTGCTCACCGCCCCCATCGGCCCGCAACTGGTCAGGATGACGGGGCCCATGGCGCTCGGCATCGTCGCCATCCAGGCCTTCAACCTGGTGGACACCTTCTTTATCGGCCTGCTGGGCACCGACGCCCTGGCGGCGGTGAGCTTCACCTTTCCGGTGACCTTTATGGTGATCTCCCTGGCCATGGGGCTGGGTGCCGGCCTGTCGGCCAGCCTGGGCCAGGCCCTCGGCGCCGGCAACCAGGGCCTGGCCGCCCAGTTCACCAGCCACGGCCTGCTGCTGGCCCTGCTGCTGGTCAGCCTGCTGGCGATCCTGGGCGCCGCCACCATCACCCCCCTGTTCCGCTGGCTGGGTGCCGGTGACGAGCTGCTGCCGCTGATCCGCGACTACATGCAGATCTGGTACCTGACGGTGCCCCTGCTGGTGCTGCCCATGGTCGGCAACGCCGCCATCCGCGCCACCGGCGATACCCACACCCCCAGCCTGGTGATGACGGTGGCCGGCCTGGTCAACGGCCTGCTCGATCCCCTGCTGATCTTCGGCCTGGGCCCCTTCCCGGAGCTGGGCATCCGGGGAGCCGCCATCGCCTCGGCCTGCTCCTGGCTGATGGCCATGGTAGTGGGGCTTTACCTGCTGCGCCGGCGCGAGCGGCTGCTGGTGTGGCCCCTGACCGCCCTGCGCCAGTTGCCCGGCCACTGGCGCCAGTTGCTGCACGTGGCCATTCCCGCTTCCTTTACCAACATGCTCAATCCCGTCGCCACCGCCCTGCTGCTCACCGTGCTGGCGGGGCTGGGGACCGAGGTGGTGGCCGCCTATGGTGCCGCCTCCCGCATCGAAGCCCTGGTGATGATAGTGATGATGGCGCTGAGCTCGGTGCTGGCGCCCTTTATCTCCCAGAACACCGGCGCCGGCCTGCACGAGCGCAGCCGCCAGGCCCTGCTGCTGGCGATGCGCTTCGCGGTGGGGTTTCAATTGCTGGTGTTCGGTGCCTTGTGGCTGCTGGCGCCGCTGGTCGCCCGGCTGTTCACCGACAGCCCCGAGGTCGCCCGGCACCTGGAGTTCTACCTGCGGCTGGTGCCGTTGGGCTACGGGTTGCAGGGCTGCTTCATGCTGCTGGCCTCGGCCCTGAACGGCCTGCGGGTATCCGGCATTTCCCTGCTGCTGAACGGCATCCGCCTGTTCGGGCTGTGT
>NZ_NMUO01000058.1 GCF_002237365.1 Zobellella denitrificans | reverse complement strand
CTCCAGCAGCGTCACCCGGTGGCCGCCGAGCCAGCCGCCGGCGCCTCGGGCAACCGCCAGGGCGCCGTCTATCCACTGCTGAACGGCGATCACGACACTCTGAGCCGCTTCTACCTGCAGGCCTTCCTGTACGGCCGGCGGGCGCTGCCGGCCCTGGCCGGACGCCGGCCCTTCAGCCACGACTGGTGCGGCGTGGTACAACTGGCCCACGACGACAAGAGCGGCGCCAAGGTAGCCAAGCTGCTCGAGGGACACTTTCCCGATGAAGTGGTGCGCCCGCTCGATGCGAACGCCGTCCGGGACACCACCGGCATCGACGCCGGGCTTGCCGGCGTGCTCTACCCCCTGGGCGGCTGGGTCTGCCCCTTCGAGCTGACCCGGGCGCTGCTGGCCGAGGCCCGGGCGAGCGGCCTGCTCGACTGCCGCTTCAATACCCGGGTCACCGTACTGAGCCAGGACGGCGGGCGCTGGCACCTGAACACCAGCGGCGACGATCTTTACGCCGACAACGTGGTGCTGGCCAACGGCCATGAAGTCACCTCCCTGCACCAGACCGAAGAACTCGCCCTCTATCCGGTGCGGGGCCAGGTCAACCACCAGCCCACGGCACCGCAACTGGCGCCGCTCAGAACCGTGGTCTGCTACGAGGGCTACCTGACCCCGGCCTGGCAGGGACAACACTGCGTGGGCGCCAGCTACGGCCGCCAGCAGACCGGCCTGGACTACCGCGCCGGGGACGAGCAGGACAACCTGGACAAGCTGGTGCGCACCCTGCCCGCCCTGCAGGGGCTCCAAGCCATGGCCGGCGCCGGCCGGGTGGGCATCCGCGCCGCCTGCCGGGACCACCTGCCGCTGGCCGGTGCCGCTCCGGACAAGCAGTCCCAGCTGGCGCAGTACGGCGGCATGCACCGCAAACCCGACGAGATCCTGCCGCTGGCGACGGATCATGCCGGTCTCTATGTGCTGTCGGGACTGGGCTCCAGGGGCATGTGCTCGGCGCCGCTGCTGGCGGAATTGATGGCCGCCCAGTTGCTGGACGAGCCCTACCCGCTGGCGCGGGAGCAGCTGGCGGCGCTCAATCCCAACCGGCACTGGCTGCGCAAGCTGCAAAAGGGCAAGGCGGTGGACTGAGTCATTGCGGGCGGATCAACCCCAGGTTGCGGCCGTAATCGTTCTGCTGCTGGAAATCCCGCAGCAGGGTCTGGGCGATCTCCAGCTGATGATAGCCCACGTTGTCCGCCACCCGCCGCAGCTGATCGCAGCTCGGCTGGGGGGCTATCTCGAACAGGGAGCGCTCCAGCCACTCCGCCGCCAGCAGGGCCCGTTCCCGCACCAGCCGCTCGTAGGCGGTGAGAGCCAGGCGGTAATTTTGCCATTCCGGCGTTTGCGGCCACTCCAGGGGCTCGGTCACGGTGGCGGTAAGCGACACCAGCACCTGGGCCGGCAGGCAGCCCTGCTCGGCCTCCTGCCCCGACAACTGCCAGGACATCCGGTAATCCACATCCGCCAGGCTCGGCTCCAGGGCGCTGGAGCCGTATACGTCCACCGTCTGCCGGGCCTTGAGCACCATTTCGGCACTGGCAGGCATGGCCAACAGCAGCATCAAGGCACAACTTAATCGTGTCACTGTGTTTCTCCCTGGAGCATCCCTTGGGGCAGCTTCTGCCTCATTATAGGACGGCGAGGGGCCTCAAGTCATTTGAGTCTAGCCTCGAGCAGGTGAAAATTAACGCAGTCGCCTCGCGCCCGGACCGGGATGACCTGACATCCGCAGCCCGCCCCTATATAGTGCAACTAACTGTTTATTGGCTGGAGAGCTGCATGATCACCGCCTATACCCTGAACGGAAAGTCCCTCGACATCCAGCCACTGACCGTGGCAGACAGCCTGCCGCCCAAGACCCTGTGGCTGGACATCTTCAAACCCGATGAGGAAGAACAGAGCTGGATGAAGCAGCTGTTCGTCGAGGAGGCGCCCGAGCTGGACGAACTGGACGACATCGAGGCCTCGGCCCGTTTCTACCGGGACAAGGACGGCCTGCACATCCATTCCCTGTTCCCCCAGCGCCTGGGCAAGGAAATCGACGGCATCAACGTGCTCTTCACCCTGCGCAACGACATGGTGATCAGCCTGCGGGAGGACGATCTGGGGCTGATGCGGCTGCTGCGCCACTACATGCGCCAGGACCGGCTGGAAGTGGAGGACGCACCGGATCTGCTGCTGGAGATCTTCCAGCTCAAGATAGAGTACATATCGGACCTGATCGAGGATGGATACAAGACCCTGGAGGACACCGGCAAGGAGGTGCTGCAGGTGGACGACCTGCACAGGACCATGTCGGACCTGATGCACCTGGAAGACGGCAACGGCCATGTACGCCTGGCGCTGTACGACACCCGCCGCGCCCTGCGCTTCCTCAAGCGTTCCCTGCGCCGGGGCGCCAGCGACGAGCAGCGCAACTGGATAGACGAGATGCTCTACGACATCGAATCCCTGCTGCCCCACACCCAGTTCCTGTTTGACAAGATCAACTTCCAGCTGGAGGCGGCCATGGGCTTTACCAGCCTGGAACAGAGCAAGGTGATCAAGATCTTCTCGGTGGCCGCGGTGGTGTTCCTGCCGCCGACGCTGATCGCCAGCATCTACGGCATGAACTTCGAGATCATGCCGGAGCTGGGTTTCGAATACGGTTACCTGATGTCGCTGGTGATGATGCTGATGTCCGCCTGCGGCACCTACTACTTCTTCAAGCGCAAGGGCTGGCTGTAACTGCCTGTTTGAGATCTGCTGAAGTCGGCCAAAGTGTACTACTCTGCCGACACGCTATAAAATAGGGCACTCGCCGTTGCGGCCTGCTGCGAACATTCACTGGAGGTTCGGTCAGGCCGCAATGGCTCGTCACGGCGAGCAAGCTCGCCCCATGTACACTCTCTGTTTCATCCCTGAAACAGAAGGTCGGCAGAGCAGCTCCCTTTGCCCTCCCCATCCGCGCCGGTGTTGCCTGCCGGCACAACCATCAGACGGCACCGGGGCTGGAAAGAGGCAAGAGGATTACCGGTGATAGAAGCGCCGGCCGTGCTCGGCCCGGCGGCCGGCGCTGAAGGCGGACACCCGCTTCAGGTAGCCGATCACCCGGGTGGCGTGATCGATGTTCTCGCTGCCGCACTGCCCGCACGCCCAGTCGGTATGCTTGCTGATATGGCCGCAGTCGTTGCACAGGGTGCTGCGCACGTTGACGGTGAAATAATGGCAGCCGGTGCTGGCGGCGATGCGGTAGAGCTGCAGGTAGCCGGCCTGGCTCAGGTGCTCGTCCAGGTTGAGGTGCAGCGCCGAGCCGCCGTCCAGGTACTGCACCAGATCCCGGCCGTGCAGCACGAACTTGTCGAGCACCTGGGTCCCCTCCTCGTCCTCCACCACATAGAAGTAGGAGTTGTAGCAGTCCCGCGGCACCGCATAGCCGTCGGCCCTGTCCCACTTGGCGTTCTTCACCCCCAGGTTTTCCGCCGGCACGAACTCGGTGTTGAACAGGTAGCCGTACTCCTGCCGCGCCACCCGGTTGGCGTCGTAGATGATCTTGAGCCGCTCGCTGACAAAGCGCTGGTAATCGGGGTTGTTGCCGACCTTGATGCCCCGGTATTCCGCCGCCTCCACCATGCCGTTGATGCCGATGGTGAGGAACTGCTTGTCCAGGCTGATAAAGCCGGCGTCGTAAACGGTGAGGATGCCGTTTTCCAGGAAGTCTTCCATCAGCTTGCGGTAGGCCACCTGATAGCGCTGGATCTTGTGGATCTCGGTCAGCAAATCGCGGCCGTCCTGCTCCAGCCGGTTCATGTTGAGGGTGATGACGTTGATCGAGCCGGTGGCCACCCCGCCCGCCCCCAGGGTGTAGGAGAAGGTATGATCGCTCACCTCGTTGCGCAGCCGGCAGCAGGAGGCCAGGGAGTCGGCGCTGTCCGACATGTAGATGAAGAAGCTGTTGCCCCGGCTCATCTGCCCGGCGCACAGCTCGGCGAAGTCGTCATCGGCGGGGGCGCCGTCCCGGGTGAGCATGGCGGCGGTCACCACCGGGAAGGTCAGCACCGCCTTGCGCCGTTCTTCATTGAACCAGTCGAGGAAGTGGGCCTGCAGCCGGAACACCGACTCGGCCTCGGGCCGGCTGCCGTCGGGGAAGACGAAAAACTCGAACATGGTGTTGAAATAGTCGCGATCGAACAGGGAAATATTCCAGAACACGCTCTGGTAGCCCCTGGCCGCCGCCGGCTGGTTGATGGCGTAGACCACGTGCTGCAGGTGATTGTTGATGGCGTGGGCATGTTCGGTGAGGTAGTCGTCGCCGTAGTCCTTGCGGGCGAAATAATCGAAGTAGGTCAAAAACTCCACCGTGGCCACGGCGCCGGCGAACTGGGCGCTGATGGCGAACACCAGGTTGACGAAGGCGCCGCAGAAGGACTCCAGGTGCCTGGGCGCCTTGCTCTCGCCACCGAGCCGGGTCAGGCCGTCGAGCAGGAAGGGATACATGGTGATGGACACGCAGTAGGGCTTGAGACTGGTTTCATCGTGCACGTAAATTTCGTGGTTTTCTATTTGCCGCTCGTACTCGGTGGCGAGATCGGCGCCGAACAGCTCGGCAATCTTGTTCTTCACCAGCCCGCGGTTTACCTGCACGAAAAAGTCCTTCATCAGCTCCGCCTCGGCGGTGGCGATGTTTTTCTGGGTCACGTTGGCATTGGGATCCATCTTGGAGCCATCCGCCGCGTTGGGCGCCTTCATGTAAGCGTTGAAGCTGTCTACCTTGGCGCGCAACTGCTCCGGGTGCAGACGTATCATGACCTTCTCCAAAAAGTGTGATTGAGCGATTCACCCGTGCTCAGGCAAATCAGCCGTTGGTTAGTGTCTCTGGAGTCGAGACCGCCGAGATCGGCCCGCCAGGGGCCCGTCTTGAGGTAGTCGAGTTCGGCCAGCAGCGATCGGCCCACCCGTTCCCGACCGGTGTAAAGGCAGGTTTTGAGCCCCTGCCGCCGCACCTGGCGCAGCAACGCCAGCAGCGCCTCCCGGTCCCATTCTCCACCGAAAAACAACACACAGGTCAGCAGCCCCCGGTAACGCTCGAGCCAGTCCTGCAGCCGCTCGCCGGTGAGCGGGCTGCCCGCTTGCGGGTCCCAGCTGTCACGACTGTGGCAGCCCGGACAGGCCAGGGGGCAGCCGGTCACCAGCCAGGCCAGGCTGACCTCGCCGGGCACTTCCTGCAGTACCACCCTGGGTTCGAAGGCATTGAGCATCACTCGGCACCAAACACTATATGTTGTGTATTAATGCTAGATATAAACACCATATATTGGAACAGGGCGATTTATCGATCTCGCCTTTCCCTGATCTGGATCAGGCTTTGAATACTAACAGTCATATCAAATACATATTAATAGACAGGAGCCTGAGATGGCGCCGGACGGGGCTTTGTGTTATCACACGCGATAACAGACAGCGTGATAAGGAGCCCGGGATGCGGAGCAGGATCACCGTGGCGGGGCTCGTCGCCCTTGCCCTGAGCGGTTGCGACAATAATGAAGTGGGCGATGTCTCCCTTGGCGTGTTCACCACCAAGGACATCAAGATAGAGGTGCTGACCGACCCGGCGGTCACCGGGGTGACCTGCCATATCTCCAACGTGGTGGCGGATCTGAGCCTGGCGGATCCGTCCGACATGTCGATCAGCTGCCGCCAGACCGGCGAGATCACCCCCGCGATGATAGCGGCGGTGGACAAGTCCAAAAGCGGCGAGATCCTGTTCAAAAAGTCGAAGAGCATCTTCCTGAAAAGCCTGAAGATCCGTCGGATCTACGACGAGACCAGCCAGACCCTGCTGTACGTGGCCTACAGCACCAAGGAAACCGAAGGCAGCTTCAAGCACTCCCTGTCGACCGTGCCCCTGTGGGATACCGCGGCGTATCAGGCGAAGCCCTAGCCGGAAGCCGGAAGCCGGAAGCTTCTGGTTCAGCTGCGGATTAGCTGCTCCCGCAACAGGTGGATGCGATCGCGCACCGCGGCCGCCTGCTCGAACTCCAGGTTGCGGGCATGGTTGAGCATGACCTTCTCCAGCTCGTCGATCTGGTGGCTAAGCTCCTTGGCGCTGGGCAGGTGCGTCGGCACCGGGGTCTTTTCCTTGGCGCGCTTGGAGCCGACCCGCTTGGTGCCGTCCAGATCCATCACATCGGTGATGCGCTTGTTGAGCCCCTTCGGCACTATGCCGTGCTCTTCATTGAATGCCTGCTGCTTGGCCCGGCGACGCTCGGTTTCTCCGATGGCGGCGGCCATGGAGCGGGTGATACTGTCCGCATAGAGGATGGCCTTGCCGTTCAGGTTGCGCGCCGCCCGCCCTATGGTCTGGATAAGGGAGCGCTCGGAGCGCAAAAAGCCCTCCTTGTCCGCGTCCAGGATCGCCACCAGCGACACCTCCGGCATGTCCAGCCCTTCCCGCAGCAGGTTGATGCCCACCAGCACGTCGAACTGGCCCAGGCGCAGGTCGCGGATGATCTCCATCCGCTCCACGGTGTCGATATCGGAATGCAGGTAGCGCACCCGCACCCCGTGATCGTTCAGGTATTCGGTGAGATCCTCCGCCATCCGCTTGGTGAGGGTGGTGACCAGCACCCGCTCGTCCCGCTCGGCACGCAGCTTCGCCTCCGACAACAGATCGTCCACCTGGGTCGCCACCGGCCGCACCTCCAGCTCGGGGTCGAGCAGGCCGGTGGGGCGCACCACCTGCTCGGCGATGTCGTTGCCGGACTTGTCCAGCTCGTAGGGGCCGGGGGTGGCGGACACGAACACCGTCTGCGGCATCAGCGACTCGAACTCCTCGAAGCGCAGGGGCCTGTTGTCCAGCGCCGAGGGCAGGCGGAAGCCGTATTCCACCAGGGTCTCCTTGCGCGAGCGGTCGCCCTTGTACATGCCGCCGATCTGGGGCACGGTGACGTGGGACTCGTCGATGATCAGCAGGCCGTCGCCGGGCAGGTAGTCGAACAGGGTGGGTGGCGGCTCGCCCTCGGCCCGCCCCGACAGGTAGCGGGAATAGTTCTCTATCCCCGAGCAGTAGCCCAGCTCCTGGATCATCTCGATGTCGAACTGGGTGCGCTGGCTGATGCGCTGCTCTTCCAGGAGCTTGTTGGCCGCCAGCAACTGGCTCTTGCGCGCCTGCAACTCCACCTTGATCTGTTCGATGGCCGCCAGCAGGGTCTCGCGCGGGGTCACGTAGTGGGTCTTGGGGTAGATGGTGAAGCGCGCCAGGGTCTGCTGCACGGCGCCGGTGAGCGGGTCGAACAGGCTGATGCGCTCGATTTCGTCGTCGAACAGTTCCACCCGCACCGCCTCGCTGTCGGATTCCGCCGGGAAGATATCGATCACCTCCCCCCGCACCCGGAAGGTACCCCGCTGGAAAGCGGCATCGTTGCGGCTGTACTGCAGCTCCGCCAGCCGGCGCAGCATGTCGCGTTGCTCCAGCCGGTCGCCGGTGCGCAGGTGCAGCATCATGCTCAGGTAGGACTGGGGATCGCCCAGGCCGTAAATGGCGGACACCGAGGCGACGATGATCACGTCCCGCCGCTCCATCAGCGCCTTGGTGGCCGACAGCCGCATCTGCTCGATATGGTCGTTGATGGAGGCGTCCTTCTCGATAAAGGTGTCGGTGCTCGGCACATAGGCCTCGGGCTGGTAGTAGTCGTAATAGGAGACGAAGTACTCCACCGCGTTGTGGGGAAAGAACTCCTTCATCTCGCCGTAGAGCTGGGCCGCCAGCGTCTTGTTGGGCGCCAGTATCATGGTGGGCCGGTTGAGGGCGGCGATAACGTTGGCCATGGTAAAGGTCTTGCCCGAACCGGTCACCCCCAGCAGGGTCTGGTGCGCCAGGCCCGCCGCTATGCCCTCCAGCAGTTGGGCGATGGCCCTGGGCTGATCGCCGCTGGCTTGATAGTCGCTGACCAGTTGGAACGCTTTGCTCATTACCTTTCTCCTCTTGCGCCAGGGCCCAGTTTACCCCCGCCGGACCGGTAATTTTAAGTGAAAACTGGTCCCCGGCCCCTGACACCGAAAAAACCGATTTTACCCTTGACCCGGCTTTCGAGGCTGCGTATCATCTGCGGCCTCTTCACGAGATTCCCCCTTAGTTCAGTCGGTAGAACGGCGGACTGTTAATCCGTATGTCGCTGGTTCGAGTCCAGCAGGGGGAGCCAAATTTTGCTCCGCACTACTTGACTTATCCACCAAAACGGCTGTTGCCTTCCTCGAAAAACCCACATTATCGTGCCTTTACTCTATTCTCCGACGGTGTCGATATACCGCGCGGAAATTTCGCATGTATTTTTTTAAGTGTTTGTTTTTAAAATAATTATTTTTTGCCTACTTTTTTGTCGCCTTATCCGGGAAGCCCGCCCCGCCTGGCTTTGCACCGGTTGCTTCCATCCAGTCCACAGCCTTATCCACAGAAATGGTGGATAACTGAGCCAAGCCCTTCGGGCACAAGGGCTGCGCCCGTTGTGCATAACCTTTTGAGTCTGGTCCACGGAAATCCCCCCTCTTGACAACCGGAAAAGACCGGCCTTCGCATTCCCCGCTCCATTCCTGAGCTGTCACAATTTGGTGCCCCATTCCGGCCCGTTTTGCCCGATTCAAATAGCCACTTTCACCATTTTGGGGCACTTTATGCCCCCAAATAATAAAAAACGGTGCCAACCCGGGGTCGGCACCGTTTTTTCGGTTCAGGGTCCGGAGCGGACAGGGATCAGCGGCTGCCGGTCAGGCTCTTTATCTCCGCCGCCATGATTTCCGCCAGGGGGCCCAGTATCACCTGCAGGTTCTGCTCGCCCAGCTTGACCACGCCCTTGGCGCCCAGCTCCTTGAGCCTGGCCTCGTCGACCCGGCTCCGATCCTTCATGGTCAGGCGCAGGCGGGTGATGCAGGCGTCGATATTGGCCAGGTTGCCTTCTCCACCCAGGGCCTCCAGGTATTCCCGCGCCAGCTGGGACTTGTCGGTGACGCTGCGGCCCGAGGCCACCGGCTCATCGGCTTCCCGCCCCGGCGTCTTCAGGTTGAGCAGCTTGATGGCGAAATAGAAGGTGGTGAAGTAGACGGCACCGAACACCAGGCCGATGGCGACCAGGGTCCAGGGCCTGGTGGCCAGGCCCCAGTTCAGTACCATGTCGAACAGGCCGGCGGAGAAGCCGAAGCCGTGCAGCACCCCGAACAGGTTGACCACCACCAGCGACAGGCCGGTGAGCAGCGCATGGATGCCGTACAGTACCGGCGCCAGGAACATAAAGGTGAATTCCAGCGGCTCGGTGATGCCGGTGAGGAAGGAAGTGACCGCCACCGACAGCAGCAGGCCGCCCACCTGGGCTCGCTTGTCCCTGGGCGCGGCCAGCACCATGGCCAGGGCCCCGGCCGGCAGGCCGAACATCATCACCGGGAAGAAACCGGCCATGAACACCCCGGCGGTGGGATCACCGGCAAAGAAGCGGTGCAGGTCGCCGCGGGTCGCCTCGCCGGCAATCTGGGTAATGGTGGCCCCGTCCACGCCCGGCACGGCACCGCCCACGCTCAGGGTACGCACCAGGGCCGGATCCATGCAGATATTCTGTATCGCCCCGGCCGCCTCGTAGGTCACCTTGAGACACTCGCCCAGGCCGAACCAGAAGATGGAGTTGACCACGTGGTGCAGCCCCACCGGGATCAGGCCCCGGTTCAGCAGGCCGTAAAAGAACTGGCCGATACCGCCGGAGGTCGATACCGCCATACCGAAGCTGTCGATACCGTGCTGGATGGCCGGCCAGACAAAACCGGCGACAAAGGCCGCCAGCAAGGCCACCAGGCCGGTCATGATCGGCACCAGCCGCTTGCCACCGAAGAAGGCCAGGTAATCGGGCAACTTGACCATATGGAAGCGGTTGTAGCAATGGCCGGCGATGATGCCGGCGATAATGCCACCGAAGAAGGACATGTCGATTTCGCTGTTGATGGTCTTGGCCGCGCCGGTCAGCACGAAGTAGCCCACGGCCCCGGCCAGGGCTGCCGCGCCGGCGTCGTCCTTGGACAGGCCGACGGCGATGCCGAGGCCGAACAGCAGCGGCAGCTGGCCGAAGATGGCGCCGCCCGCCTCGGCGATAAAGGGAATGCCCAATAGATCCGGTTGCCCCAGGCGCAACAACAGCGCCGCCACCGGCAGCGTGGCTATGGGTAACATCAACGCCTTGCCTAACTTCTGTAAATAACCCAGCACGTTCACGGCTGCTCTCCTTATGCAATGTCTGTCGGGAGCCTGTTCTGTCCAAACCGGCTTGCACCCAGTCTATGCGGATATAATTCACACAACAAATTAAGATCTGTTTATTTGTGATTAAAATCACTTAAATTGATTATTTAAAGACCGAAATGCTGGCCAACAACCCCATCTTATTTTACCATAAAAAATATGATCCCCCTTCGATACTCAACTTAAAAGGTGTCCGCCATGCGTTTAATCCCCCTCTCCACCGCCACCCAGGTCAGCCGCTGGGCCGCCCGCCATATCGCCAACCGGATAGCGGCCTTCGCCCCCAGCGCCGAGCGCCCCTTTGTGCTCGGCCTGCCCACCGGCGGCACTCCCCTGGCCACCTACCGGGAGCTGATCAGGCTCCACCAGGCCGGCGAAGTCAGCTTCCGCCACGTGGTCACCTTCAATATGGACGAGTATGTGGGGCTGCCCAAACATCACCCCCAGAGCTACCACCACTTCATGCACGAGCATTTCTTCAACCATGTGGACATAGCCCCGGAAAACATCAACCTGCTGGATGGCAACGCCCCGGATCTGGAAGCCGAATGCCGGCGCTACGAAGACAAGATAAAACACTACGGCAAGATCCACCTGTTTATGGGCGGGGTGGGCAGCGATGGCCATATCGCTTTCAATGAGCCGGCTTCTTCTTTATCCTCTCGTACCCGGATAAAAACCCTGACCGAAGATACCCGGCTGGCCAACTCCCGCTTCTTCGACAACGACCCGGATCAGGTACCGCGCCTGGCGCTGACCGTGGGCGTGGGCACGCTGCTGGACGCCGAAGAGATCATGATACTGGTGACCGGCCACAACAAGGCCCTGGCCTTACAGGCGGCGGTGGAAGGCAGCGTCAACCACCTGTGGACGGTGTCGGCCCTGCAATTGCACCCGCGCGGCCTCATCGTGTGCGACACCCCGGCCACCATGGAGCTCAAGGTGAAGACGGTGCGTTACTTCGAGCAGTTGGAAGCCGACAATATCAAACACCTGGAGTAAGCCCCCATGTTTGCCCTGACCGAGTGCACCCTGTTCGACGGCGAGCGTCTGCATCAAGACGGCGCGGTGCTGATCGCCGACGGCAAGATAGCCACCCGGCTCCCGGAAAGGGAGCTGGATCCCGAGATCCCCCGCCATGCCCTGGGCGGGGCCCTGCTCAGCGCCGGCTTTATCGATCTGCAGCTCAACGGCTGCGGCGGCGTCATGTTCAACGACGACATCAGCCTGGCCACCCTGGACACCATGCACCAGGCCAACCTGAAGTCCGGCACCACCAGCTTCCTGCCGACCCTGATCACCTCCCCCGATCGGGACATGCGCCAGGCGGTGGCGGTCACCCGGGAATACATGGCCCGCCACCGCCACCAGGTGCTGGGCCTGCACCTGGAAGGCCCCTATACCAACGTCAGGCGCAAGGGCATCCACCCCGAGCAGCAGATCCGTGCGCTGGACGAGCCCATGCTCGCCTTTTTGTGCCAGCACGCCGACGTCATCGCCACCCTGACCCTGGCTCCCGAGTGCAACAGCGCCGACCATATCCGCCGCCTGCATGAGGCCGGCATCCTGGTGTCCATGGGCCACACCGCCGCCAGCTATGACCAGGCCATGGCCGGTTTCGAGGCCGGGGTGGGCTTCGCCACCCACCTCTACAACGCCATGACCCCCACCGCCAGCGGCCGCGAGCCCGGCGCCGTGGGCGCCGTCTACGATCATCCCGAGGTTCGCGCCGGCATCATAGTGGACGGCCACCACGTGCATTACGCCAATGTGCGGCTGGCGCACAAGGTATTGGGCGAACGCCTCTGCCTGGTGACCGACGCCACCGCCGCCGCCGGCGCCGGCCCCGACTTCAGCCAGTTCGATTTCTGCGGCGCCACCGTCTATGTGCGGGATGGGCAATGCCTGGATGAGCGTGGTACACTCGGCGGCTCGGCGCTGACCATGATCGAGGGGGTCCGCAACCTGGTGGAACAGGTGGGGCTGCCTCTGGAAGAAGCGCTGCGCATGGCCAGCCTCTATCCGGCCCGGGCACTGGGCCTGGAGCGGGAGCTGGGCTCCGTCGCCGCCGGCAAGGTGGCTAATCTGGTGGTCTTCGATACGGATTACCGCGTCAGGGCCACCTTGGTAAACGGACGTTTCACAACCCAATGACCCGCGGACAAATCGCCAACGTTGACCTGGTCAAACAGGTCAACAGCTCGGCCGTCTACCGGCTGATAGACAGCCAGGGCCCGATCTCAAGGGTCAAGATCGCCGAGCTGAGCAACCTGGCTCCGGCCAGTGTGACCAAGATCACCCGGACCCTGCTCGAGCACGGCCTGATCCGGGAAATGGAGCACCAGGCCTCCACCGGCGGCCGCCGGGCCATTTCGCTGACCACGGTCACCAAAGACTTCCACCTGGTCTCGGTCAAGCTGGGCCGGGGCGAACTCAACCTGTCGCTGTACGATCTGGAAGGCACCCCCTGCGGCCGGGAAACCCACCCCTTCCCCTCCCAGCCGCAGGACGCCCTGCTGGCGGCGCTTTGCGCCCATATCGCCGACTTTATCGCCCGTCGCGCGGACAAGCTCAACCTGATTGCCCTGTCGGTGATCATGCCGGGCCTCACCGATGCCCTGCGCGGCCAAGTGATCTACCATCCCAGCTACCCGTTGGCCCAGGTAGAGCTGGCTGCCATCCTGCGCAAGGCCCTGGGGCTGCCGGTATTTATCGGCAATGACATCCGTGCTCTGGCCCTGGCCGAGCACTATTTCGGCGCGGCACGGGACTGCCTGGACTCGGTACTGGTCAGTGTGCACCACGGGGTGGGCGCCGGCATCATCACCGAAGGGCGCATTTTCAAGAGCCTGGGACGGGACGTGGCGGAAATCGGCCATATCCGGGTCGATCCCCTGGGCGATCGCTGCCACTGCGGCAATTTCGGCTGCCTGGAAACCATGGTGGCCGACGCAGCCCTGCTGCGCCAGGCGCAGAAAATGCTGGCCCAGGGCTACCACAGCCGGCTCGACCCGCGCCGGCTGACCATGGCCGAGCTGTGCCGGTGCGCTCTCGCCGGCGATCATCTGGCCCGCAACATCCTGGAGCGCGCCGCCGAGCACCTGGGCCAAGCCTTGGCCATCATGGTCAACCTGTTCAACCCCCAGAAGGTGCTGCTCACCGGCGCCCTGTGCGAGGCCGAAAGCATTGTCTTTCCGCTGATCGGCAAAGCCATCGAGTACCAGTCTCTGCCGAGCTTTCACCAGGGCCTGCCCATCGTACGGGCCCACTTCCAGGACGACCAGACCATCGGTGGTCTGGCCCTGGTCAAACGCGCCCTGCTGGAGGGCGAACTGCTGCAACTCATCATAGAACCGAAATCATGAGCAACATCGTCTACAGCACAGAGCCCGGCTGGCAAGCCCAAGGCAACCAGCCATCCGGCAACAGCCCCTTCCCCACCGACGGCGTGGTACGGCTGCGCCGCGAAACCAAGGGCCGCAAGGGGGCCGGCGTCATCTGCATCTACGGCGTGCCAATGGAGCAGATCAAGGAGCTGGCCAAACGCCTGAAATCCCAGCTCGGCACCGGCGGCGCCATCAAGGACGGCGTCATCGAGATCCAGGGCGACCGGCTGGAGCAGGTGGCCGCCCTGTTGACCAAGGCCGGCTTCCAGATCAAAAAGGTGGGCGGCTGAGCCCTTGCTTTTTTACCGCCGGCGGCTAGAATGGCGGCTCCTGCACAAGGGGGAGTAGTCGCTCTACGCGAGACGGTCGTCAACATCATTGGTGCAAAATCACCATGGCGGCCGTGACCTTTAGGGGTTTGACGAGACCTTTGACAGGCTGATGCCGATACCGGGGACGGGCGGCACGGCTTGCTCATTGGTTGATAACAATCCTGTCCCCTCTGGTACACACTTTGGAAGCCCTGACCACCTCGACGCTTGCCGTCGCCATCGCCGAAATCGGCGACAAAACCCAGTTGCTCGCCCTGGTGCTGAGCTGTCGTTTCAGAACCCCCCTGACCATTGTCCTCGGCATCCTGGCCGCCACCCTGCTGAACCACGCCCTGGCGGGGTGGGTCGGGGTCTGGATCCAACACTGGCTGGATCCGGACTGGCTGCGCTGGCTGCTGGCCGCCTCCTTCTTCGCCATGGCCCTCTGGATGCTGATCCCCGACAAGCTCGATGACGAAGACGGTCGTTTCCGCCGCTTCGGTCCCTTCGTCACCACCTTCGTGCTGTTCTTCCTAGCGGAGATGGGCGACAAAACCCAGCTCGCCACCGTGCTGCTGGCGGCCCGCTTCGTGGAGGATTTCTGGCTGGTGGTGGCCGGCACGACCCTCGGCATGATGATCGCCAACGTGCCCGTGGTGCTGCTCGGCAGGAAAGGCGCGGAGCGCATCCCCATGAAGTGGATACACGGCGCCAGTGCGGTTATCTTCGTGGTATTGGGCGTCACTACTCTGTGGTGGTAGCCTGAAACGCCGCCGCCCCCGCGGGGGCGGCGTTCCGAATTAGCCGTAGAGGGTGAAGCTGTCGGCGTTGAGCCAAAGGTGGGCCAGGATGCTCACCACATAACCGATGAAAATCACCGGCGCCCACTTGAGGTGGCCGAAAAAGGTGTACATGCCCCGGGCCTGGCCCATCAGCGCCACCCCGGCGGCGGAGCCGATGGACAAAAGGCTGCCGCCTACGCCGGCGGTAAGGGTGATCAGCAGCCAGTCGCCATGAGACATCTCCGGCTGCATGGTCAGCACCGCGAACATCACCGGTATGTTGTCGACAATGGCCGACAATATGCCCAGCGCCACGTTGGCGTAAACCACGTCCCACTGGGTGTAGAGCAGATCGGACACCAGCGCCAGATATCCCATGTAACCCAGGCCGCCCACGCACATCACCACACCATAGAAAAACAGCAGGGTATCCCATTCGGCACGGGAGACCCGGCTGAACACATCGAAGGGAACCACGCTGCCGAGGCGCTTGAGCGCTTCCTCGTCGCCCCGTTTCTGGGCCAGGGCCCGTTTGCGCGCCAGCGATCCCGGCAGGGTCTGGCGCAGGAAGTAGCCAAAGAATTGCAGATAGCCCAGGCCGGTCATCATGCCCAGCACCGGCGGCAGGTGCAGCAGGCTGTGGCAGGCCACGGCGGTGGCGATGGTCAGCAGGAACAGACAGACGATGCGGATGGCGCCACGCTTGAGTTCCACTTCCTCGTAGAGGGCAGCGGGTCTGCGATTCTCAACAAAAAAGCTCATCACCAGCGCCGGTACCAGGTAGTTGAGCAGGGAGGGAATAAAGAGAATGAAGAACTCGTTGAACTTGACAATACCCGCCTGCCATACCATCAGGGTGGTGATATCACCAAAGGGGCTGAAGGCGCCGCCGGCATTGGCGGCAATGACAATGTTCACGCAGCACAGGTTGATGAAGCGCTTGTCTCCCTCCGCCACCTTGGTCACCACGGCGCACATCAGCAAGGCTGTGGTCAGGTTGTCGGCAATGGGGGAGATGAAGAATGCCAGGAAACCGGTCAGCCAGAACAAGGCCTTGTAACTGAACCCCTTGCGCACCATCCAGGCCCGCAGGGCATCGAATAGGCGGCGCTCTTCCATGGCGTTGATATAGGTCATGGCCACCAGCAGGAACAGCAGCAGTTCAGCATACTCCAGCAGGTTGTGGCGAAACGCTTCTTCCGTTACCCCCGGGATGCCATGGTTGATATAAGTCCAGCCAATAGCCACCCAGATGATACCGGCGGCCACCAGTACCGGCTTGGATTTGCGCAGATGCAGGTACTCTTCCCCCATCACCAGCAGGTAGGCGATGACGAAGATAAAGACCGCAAAAAAGCCGACGGCGGAGTAGGTCAGATCCAGTTGGCCTCCGGCCGCAAGGACGGGCGCACTGACAAGCGTTGCCAGCCCTCCCAGAATGGACAAGCACAATTTCCTTTGCATTGTTTTTTCTCGCTTTTGTTGTTTTGGCTATAGTTACAAGCGGTTCTGCCCGCCAGCACGGACAAAACACCCAAAAAGGTTAACATAAAGCAACCCCCAAGACATGGGCGATTCTTGGCGCCTGCTCGCATTTTTTATATCCTGACGGCGCTCGCCCGCCCTGCTCCCGACGGCGTTGAAGTTGCACGCAGTATCCACGTTTTCACCCTTGTCGGCGTTGATAAAAATCAAGCTCGCCACCGCTTGCCGCCACCATCGCCGGCAGCGGGAGAACCGTTAAAATGTAAATATTTAATCTTGTTTTTTGCATTACTTTTCACGATCATTGATCCCTGTTTTCTTCCGTTTTTTAAAGGACAACCCGTGCGCGATAATGATGCCGCCCTGGTCAAGGCATTCCGTCAATCCAGCCCCTATGTGAACCTGCACCGGGGCTCCACCTTTGTGGTGATGTTGGGTGGCGAGGCCATAGATCAGGAAAATTTTCCCAATATCATCAGTGATATAGCGCTGCTTACCAGCCTCGGGATCCGGCTGGTCATCGTGTTCGGCGCCCGTCCGCAGATCGATCGGGGCCTGGAAGAAGCCGGCCTGGCAGGGCTCTTTCACAAGCACACCCGGGTCACCGACGAGGCCAGCTTCCGGGTGATCAAGGACGTCTGCGGTGGCCTGCAGATGGACATCATGGCCCGGCTGTCGATGGGGCTTATCAACACCCCCATGCAGAATGCCCGCATCAACGTGGTGACCGGCAATTTCGTTATCGCCCAGCCCCTGGGGGTGGACGACGGCGTGGACTACCAGCACTCGGGCCGGGTACGCCGCATCCACACCGACACCATCCACCACCAGCTGGCCAACGGCGCCACCGTGCTGATCTCTCCCATCGGCTTCTCGGTGACCGGCGAGAGTTTCAACCTCTCTTCCGAGGAGCTGGCCCGGCGGCTGGCCATCGAGCTCAAGGCCGATAAGTTGATCGGCTTCTGCTCCCAGCGCGGGGTGATGAACGAGAACGGGGTGGCCATCGCCGAACTCTTTCCCGAGCAGGCGGAAGAACATCTGCAGCGGCTGCTGGCGGAGGGCGATACCATGTCCGGCACCGCCCGCTACCTGCGCGCCGCCATCTCCAGCTGCCGGGCCGGGGTGCCGCGCAGCCACCTGGTGAGCTACCGGGAAGACGGCGCCCTTATTCAGGAGCTGTTCACCCGCGACGGCCTGGGCACCCAGATCGTCAGCCAGAGCGCCGAGCAGGCCCGCCAGGCCCGTATCGACGACATCGGCGGCATCCTGGATCTGATCCGCCCGCTGGAGGAAGAAGGCATACTGGTACGCCGCTCCCGAGAGCAACTGGAGATGGAGGTGGATCAGTTCACCATCATCGAGAAGGACGGCGCCATCATCGGCTGCGCCGCCCTCTATCCCTTCCCGGAGGAAGGCATGGCGGAGATGGCCTGTGTGGCCATCCACCCGGATTACCGCCGGGGCAGCCGGGGCGACATGCTGCTGCACAAGGTGGAGGATCAGGCCAAAAAGCGCGGCCTGACCCGGCTGTTTATCCTCACCACCCGTTCCATCCACTGGTTCCGGGAGCGGGGCTTCGAGCCGGTGGACGTCAGCGCCCTGCCCATGGGCAAGCAGAAGCTGTACAACTTCCAACGCCGTTCGAAAATCATGATGAAGGATCTGGTATAAATGGATTTGGCCATTTAATCATTGACAGTGCCCGGCAGAGTCAGTAGTTATATGGCAGCCCGTTTCGGGCAAAAGAAGAGGCGCGTTATTCAGGCAGCCGGCAGGAGGAGCTCCCACTCCCGAGATCGCCGGTCAGGGGAGATAACGCCGAGGTGGTGATGCGGGGCAGCGCATCACCGTCGGCCACGAAGGCTGAATCCTTCGGGTTGTCACCTTGTGGGTGGAGTGCTTCTAAGTGACCTTTCCCGTCTCTGCAGTCGTTCCCCCGTTTTTGTTTTCGCATGCATACCATCAAGGAGCTGCACTTGAGCCAGTTAACCGTTGCCAAATTCGGCGGAACCAGCGTTGCCGACGCCGATGCCATGAGCCGTTGCGCCGCCATTCTCGAGCAAAACCCCAACACCCGCCTGGCGGTACTGAGCGCCAGTTCCGGCGTCACCAACCTGCTGGTGGCCCTGGCCTCGGGAGAGCACCAACCGGACAGCCGCGCCCGGCTGCTGCAACAGTTGACCGGCATCCAGCAGGGCATCCTCGACAGCCTGGGGCAGCCCGAGATGCTGACCCGGCATATCGAGGAGATACTGCACCATATCAAGGAGCTGGCCGACAGCGCCGCCATCAGTCCCACCAAGGCGCTGCACGACGAGATCGTGGCCCAGGGCGAGCTGATGTCCACGCGTTTGTTCGTGGAGCTGCTGCGCCAACGGGGCACCCAGGCCATCTGGTTCGACGTGCGCAAGGTGATGCGCACCGATGACCGCTTCAGCCGCGCCGCCCCCGATCTCACCGCCCTGGCCACGGCGGCGGAAGAAGAACTCAAGCCCCTGTGCGATCACCAGCTGGTGGTGACCCAGGGCTTTATCGGCGCCGCCCACGACGGCCGCACCACCACCCTGGGCCGGGGCGGCAGCGACTACTCCGCCGCCCTGCTGGCCGAGGCGCTGAACGCCGCCGCCGTGGAGATCTGGACCGACGTGCCCGGCATCTACACCACGGATCCGCGCCTGGTGAGCGAGGCCCGCGCCATTCCCGAAATCAGTTTCAGCGAAGCCTCTGAAATGGCCACCTTCGGCGCCAAGGTGCTGCATCCCGCCACCCTGCAGCCGGCGGTGCGCCGCCAGATCCCGGTGTTCGTGGGCTCGAGCAAGGCGCCGGAAGCCGGCGGTACCTGGATCCGCAACAGCACCCCCAGCCAGCCCCTGTTCCGCGCCCTGGCCCTGCGCCGCAACCAGGTATTGCTGACCCTGACCAGCCAGAGCATGTTCCAGGCCCACGGCTTTTTGGCCGAGGTATTCGGCATTCTGGCCAGGCACAAGATTTCGGTGGATCTCATCACCACCTCCGAGATCAGCGTGTCCCTGACCCTGGACGCCGGCGCCGAGCTGCTGACCGAGGAAGTGCAGGCCGAACTCAGCAAGCATTGCCACCTCAAGGTGGAGCACGGCCTGGCGCTGGTGGCGCTGATCGGCAACCGCATGAGCGAAGTCAACGGCACCGGCAGCCGGGTGTTCCAGGCCCTGAGCGACGTCAATATCCGTATGATCTGCTACGGCGCCAGCCCCCACAACCTGTGCTTCCTGGTCGAGGAAGACGTAGCCGGCCAGGTGGTGGCCGATCTGCACCGGGAACTGCTGCCGGCGTAAACCGGCTGGAAGCTGGAAGAAAAAATAGCAAACGGCGCCTTGATGTACGGCGCCGTTTTTTTTATTGCCGAAGGCCGGCTCATGTCGAGATGGAATACGCCACTCTCCCTGGCCACATGGTACCGCTTCCAGCTTCAGGCTTCCGGCCTGACTTTTGGTCACAAGTCCGGCTGCCTGATTTGATGCAGAGAAGAGGCAGCAGGGCTACCTCCGCCGACACGCCGCAAGTACGTCCATGTAGGCTCGCACCTGCCATCCCTGGCAGGTGACGGTCGGCGGAGGCCATCCCTGTTGCCTCTTTCAATCTCCGACGTCGTCTGAAGATGGTGCCAACAGGCGGCTGCGAGGCGATAGAGAGGGCAAAGGGCGCAGCTCCGCCGGCCCTCCGCGCCAGGGAGGGCGCGGCGGAGCCCCCAGGGATGATGAGATGGACACCTCTTGGGTAAGCGGCGTCGTAATGCGCCATATTTGGGTTGAAGCTCAAATAACCACAAAAGGTGTCCACTATGAACATTACGCTCATTAGTCTCGATTTGGCAAAGAATGTGATTCAGATGTGTGGTGTGAATCAAGCTGGCAAGGCGGTGTTCAACCGCAAGGTGGCCCGGCATAAGGTATTGGGGCTGCTTAGTCAGTACCCTCAGGTACCCATTGCGATGGAAGCCTGCAGCGGCTCCAATTACTGGGGCCGAGCCCTGCAGCAGCGCGGGCATCAGGTCATGTTGCTGCCGCCCCAGCACGTGAAACCCTTCGTCAAGGGGAACAAGAACGACCGTAATGATGCCTTCGCTATCTGTGAGGCGGCACGCCGTCCCAATATGACGTTTGTTCAGCCACGCACCCTGGAGCAGACCGATATCAGTCTGGTGCACCGGCTGCGAGAGCGCCGCGTTGGGGAAAGAACCCGGTTGATTAACCAGTTACGGGGCTTGCTCAATGAGTACGGCATCGTTCTGCCTGGCGGTAAAGAAAGCTTGAAGCAGGCCATGCCTCTGCTGCTGGAGGATGCCAGTAACGAACTGACACCACGGGCGCGAGCCTGTTGTCGTGACATCCTGGAAGAATGGCAGCAACTGGATGAGGCTATCCAGAAAATAGACACAGACATTCGCCAACAATGTCGCGACAACGAGGCCTGCACCCGGCTGACCGACATTCGGGGCGTGGGCCCAGTGACCGCCACCGCGATGGTGGCCTTTATCGGCAACGGCAGTCAGTACCGCAATGCCGGCACTTCTCCGCCAACCTGGGGCTGGTGCCGAAAGAGCATTCCAGTGGCGGCAAGCAAAAGCTGGGCAGCATTACCAAACGCGGTAATGGGTATTTACGGACGTTGTTGGTACAGGGTGCCTGGTCGATTATCCGGCACCTGAACAAGGCCACCGACCGGTTATCGCTGTGGGTCAAACAACTGGTGGAACGCCGAGGCAAGCAGCGCGCTGCGGTGGCCACCGCCAACAAGTTGGCACGGATTATCTGGGCCATGCTGTTCCGGCAGGAGCACTACCGGGCAGCCTGAGCTGACATGCAGTAACAGTGTTAACCCCCGTTTAGCAGGAAGGAAAAACAAGAGGTTATCACCCCGACGAAACGCGATGTGGTAGACGTGAATGAGGCAACAGGTTAAACCGGCCCTTGCAAACGCCGAGCGAGCCCAAGGAGCCCAGACTCCGTAGGGACGATAATGCAGCAAGGGCGCGGTTCTCATCAGGGCCAGAGTGAGCGGATGACTTACTCATCAACACAGGCCGAATATACGGATGCAGTTAATCCTGGTCGCCAACAACACGGAAACCCCACTTGCGAAAAGCGAGGTGTCCATATAGGGGTTTACGGCGTGCCGGAGGAGCTGTGCGCTTTGGCCGATGTTTTGCTGATCTAAAGTCAACAAAAACTTGTGACTAAAAGTCAGGCTTCCGGCTTCAAGCTGTTGTTTCAGTTCATCCCCCAGGCCAGTCCCAGGCCGGCCAGCAGCGAGGCAGCCATCGCCAGCGCCACCCACCGCCCCAGCACGGCGTCCCCCAGCGCCAGGGCCATGGCCGCCTTCACCAGGTTGTTGACCGACGCCGCCAGCACGATGCCGAGCACGGCGGTACCGTGATCGATGCCGGACAGCGACATCCGCGTCAGCGACAGGGTGATGGCGTCCACATCGGCCACCCCGGAGGCGAACGACAGCAGCAGTATGCCGGTCCGCCCCAACAACTCCTTCAGCCATTCCCCGAGCAGCATGATCACCAGGATAAGGCCGCCGAACAGGAAGGCGGCCTTGAGATCCAGCGGGTTCAGATGCAGGCTCGGCTGATCCACGTTCGCCTCGGTGCGGTGGCGGCGCCAGATCCAGGCCGCAGGGACATAGAGCAGCAGCGTCATCACCAGCACCGGCAGCCAGAGGTCGGCCAGCAGCGCCGGGTTGATCAGGGCGCAGTACACCAGGATGCGCGGGAACATGGTGCCGCAGGCCAGCAGTACACCGGCCGCCAGCAGGGGGGAAAGCACCGGCGATTCCCGCGACAGGCGGGAGTAGTGCAGGGTCAGGGCGGTGGAAGAACTCAGTCCCGCGAACAGACTGGTGAAGAAAATGCCCTTCTCGGTGCCGCCGACCCGGATGGCGAAATAGCCGAGGAAGGAAATGGAGGCGATCAGCACCACCATCCACCAGATTTCATAAGGGTTGATGGCACCGCCCGGCCCCATGTCCTTGTTGGGCAGCAGCGGCAGCATCACCACGGTGATCAGCAACAGCTTGAGCCCGGCATCCAGCTCGTGCTCCTGCAGCTTCTGCAGCAGGCCATGGATCTCCCGCTTGTTGTCGAGGATAAAGGCGGTGATCACCGCGGCGGTGGCGGCGATGGCCGGGTTGTCGAGCATCGCCAGGGCGCCGAAGCAGAAGGTCAGCACCAGGCCGACGCTGCCGGTAATGCTGTAATCGGACAGCTCCCGGCTGCGGGCCCGGTAGGCCACCAGGGTCAGGGCGAAGACGCCGAGCAGACCGGCCACCGTCAGCCACTGACCGACATGGCCACCGAGCAGGGCCGTGAGGCCGCCGAGCAGGCCGACCAGGGCATGGGTACGGATGCCGGCTACCCGCAGGCCGGCCTGGGTATCCCGGCTTTGCCAGCCGCGCTGAATGCCGATGAGGGTGCCCAGCAGCAGCGCCACCCCCAGCCGCGCCAGGGTCTGGTGCCCGGCCAGCAGGGTTTCCGCCAGCTCATCCATGGGCGGCTCCCGAAACCGGGCCTCAGCCCGGGCCCCGGCGCCTGTCCTCTATCAGGGTGCCGGCCTGCAGGGACTCCTGCTCGTGGCCCGGCTCCCGCCAGGGCTCCGCCAGGGCCGCCGCCAGCCATTCCTGCATCGCCGGCAGCGCCAGGATGCGCTGGGCGTAGTCGGCGGCAGCCGGTGCCAGCGGCAGGCGGTAGTTGATGGCCCGGAACACCACGGGGGCGAAGAAGGCATCCACAGCGCCGAAGGCCTCCCCCGCCAGCCAGGGACCGCCGAAGCGGGCAAGCCCCTGCTGCCACAGCTCGTTCAGGCGCTCGAGATCCTGGCGCAGGGCATCGTCCATCTCGTCAAGGGCAATGTGCAGGCCGCAGTTCATCGGGCATTGGCTGCGCAGGGCGCCGAAGCCCGAGTGCATCTCGGCCGCCGCCGAGCGGGCCCAGGCCCGGGCCTCTTTGGCCTTGGGCCAGACCGCCGGGCAGGACTCGGCCAGGTATTCCACTATGGCCAGGGAGTCCCAGACGGTGACTTCCCCGTCCACCAGGCAGGGTACCTTGCCGGTGGGCGAGAAACGACGGAACTTGCTCCAGTTGGAGCCTTCCCCGAAGGGCACCAGCCGCTCGGTGAAGGGAATGTCCAGCACCCGCATCAAGATCCAGGGCCGCAGCGACCAGGACGAATAGTTTTTGTTGGCGATATAGAGTTCCACTTGCCTGCTCCTTAGTCCAATGGGTGACCGGTTTCGTCCGGTACCTGGGGGCTCTCCCCCCGCAAAAAGGCCAGTATCATCCCCATCACCTCGGCGCCATGGTGGGGCTGTTCAACGGAGTCCATGGCCCGACGGTAGAGATCGTCATCGAACCGGTGCCGGCGCAGCTCTATCAGGAAGCGGGCATAGTCGGGAGTGAACTCCGGATGCCCCTGCACTCCCAGCACCCGCTCGCCCAGGGTAAAGGCCGCATGGGGGCAGAAGGCGGAGCCGGCCAGCAGCCGGGCCTGGCTGGGCAGGCGCAGCACCTGATCCTGGTGGCTTACCAGCAGCCGGTAATCGGGGCCGCCCCCGGCCCGCCAGCGATAGCCGTGGTTGCCGATGCCCCAGCCCGCCGGCGCCGGAGACCCGGCTGGACGGCTGGAT
>NZ_NMUO01000057.1 GCF_002237365.1 Zobellella denitrificans | reverse complement strand
CCCAACCACTGCGAGTGCCCACACAGTTTGCTTGATAAATTGTTAAAGAGCGTTGACCGTTAGCGGGTCAGGGCTGCGTATTCTACGCCGTCCGTTTGATTCGTCAAGCCTCAAAACCGAAGTTTTTCCGCTTGTGACCGCCGGCGTGTTCCGCCGTGTCAGTGAGGGCGCATTATAGGGAGCCGCGCTTTTTGCGCAAGGGCTTTTTTGATAAAAAACACCGTTCGTACAGTTTTCGACCAAAAGTGACAATTTATTCTACTTTTACCTATTGAGGCCCGCCCTCGCTGCCCTGTCCATTTTGGCGGATGCAGCCTTACCGGCCTTGGGGTAAGATAGCGCCCCTTTTTTATCCCCCTTCAGCTTGGAGACTTGAATGCCTTTTTCCCTCGGCCAGCGCTGGATTAGCGATACCGAAACCGATCTGGGACTGGGAACCATAGTCGCGATCGATGTCCGTATGGTAACCATGCTATTTCCCGCCTGCGGTGAGAACCGCATGTACGCCAAGGACGATGCCCCCGTGACCCGGGTGATGTTCAACCCCGGTGACACCATCAGCAGTCATGAGGACTGGGAACTGGAGGTCGCGGACGTGACCGAGCAGGATGGCCTGCTCACCTATCACGGCACTCGCCTGGACACCGGGGAGCCGGCCAGTCTGAAGGAAACCTTTCTCAACCATTTTATCAAGCTGAACAAACCCCAGGAGCGCCTCTTTGCCGGCCAGATCGACAAGATAGGCCGCTTTAACCTGCGCTACCAGGCCCTGACCCACCAGTTCAACCAGCGCCGCTCTCCCCTGCGCGGCCTGGCCAGTGGCCGGGTCAGCCTGATCCCTCATCAGTTGCATATCGCCCGCGAGGTCGGTGGCCGTTATGCCCCCCGGGTGCTGCTGGCCGACGAGGTGGGCCTCGGCAAGACCATCGAAGCCGGCATGATCATCCAGCAGCAGTGGCTGTCGGGGCGGGCTTCCCGCATCCTGATCCTGGTACCCGACGCCCTGATCCATCAGTGGCTGGTGGAAATGCTGCGCCGCTTCAACCTGCACTTCGCCCTGTTCGATGAGGAGCGTTGCGTCGAGGCCTTCGCCGATGCCGCCAACCCCTTCGACACCGAGCAGCTTATCCTGTGCAGCCTCGACTTCATTACCAAGAAGCGCAAGCGTTTCGAGCAGTTGCTGGACACCAGCTGGGACCTGCTGGTAGTGGACGAGGCCCATCACCTGGTGTGGGACGCAGAACAGCCCAGCCGGGCCTATGAAGTGGTGGAAACCCTGTCCGGGCAGATCCCGGGTGTGCTGCTGCTTACCGCCACCCCGGATCAGCAGGGCCACGAGAGCCATTTCGCCCGCCTGCGCCTGCTCGATCCCGAGCGTTTCTACGACTACGACGCCTTCCTCGCCGAGGAAGAAGCCTACCAGCCCCTGGCCCGGGCGGCGGAAGCCCTGCTGGGAGAGGCGCCGCTCGATGATGAGGCCCTGGCGCGCCTGGCGCCCTTTATGGAAGCGCAGGAGGCGGTCGATCTGGCCAATCCCGAGCAACGGCACGCCCTGCTGGCCCGCCTGCTCGACCGCCACGGCACCGGTCGCTTGCTGTTCCGCAATACCCGTCATGCCATCAAGGGTTTTCCCTCCCGGCAACTGCACCTGCACTCCCTTCCCCTGCCCAACCAGTACAAGACCGCCATCCGGGTGGCCGGCATGATGGGCAACCATCAGGATACCGCCGCCCGCGCCCTGCAGGCCCTGTATCCGGAGGAGATCTATCGCCAGTTCGAGGGCGGCGACAGCGCCTGGACCCAGTTCGACAGCCGGGTCGAATGGCTGCTGGAATTCGCCAAGGCCAAGCGCAACGACAAGATACTCATCATCACCGCCAAGGCCGGCGTCGCCCTGGCGCTGGAAGAAGCATTGCGTACCCGCGAGGGGATCCGCGGTACCGTCTTCCACGAGGGCATGTCGTTGCTGGAGCGGGACAAGGCCGCCGCCTACTTCGCCCAGCAGGAAGGCGGCGCCCAGGTGATGATCTGTTCGGAAATCGGCTCGGAAGGACGCAACTTCCAGTTTGCCCACCAACTGGTGCTGTTCGATCTGCCGCTCAACCCGGATCTGCTGGAACAGCGCATCGGCCGCCTCGATCGCATCGGCCAGCGGCACGATATCGACATCCATGTGCCCTACCTGGAAGGTACCGCCCAGCAGGCGCTGACCCTCTGGTACCACCAGGGCATGGACGCCTTCAGCAGGCCCAACGCGGTCGGCCAGCCGGTCTACCAGCAGGTGGCCGAACGCCTGCTCGAACTGCTGGCCAACCACGGCCAGGATACGGAAGCCCTGGCGCAGCTTGTTGCCGACACCGCCGCCCTTGCCCGGGAGCTCAACAGCCAGATGGAGCAGGGACGGGATCGGCTGCTGGAACTCAACTCCAGCGGCGTCATCCACAATCGCAACCTGGCCACCCAACTGGCGGAAGCCGACCAGGATCCCACCCTGGCCATCTTCGCCATCAAGCTGTTCGACGAGGTGGGCGTGCACCAGGACGACAGGGGCGAAAACGCCATAGTGCTGCGCCCGACCGAGCAAATGCTGGTGCCTCAGTTTCCGGGCCTGCCGGAGGACGGCGCCAGCATTACCTTCGACCGGGAAACGGCGCTCGGCCGGGACGATCTGCATTTTTTGAGCTGGGATCACCCCATGATCCGCGGCGGCATCGACCTGGTGCTGGGCTCCGAGATCGGCACCACCTCGGTGGCCATCCTCAAGAACAAGGCGCTGCCGGTCGGCACCCAGTTCGTGGAGCTGATCTTCGTGGCCGAGTCCGCCCACCATGCCCAGCTGTACCGCTTCCTGCCGCCGGCCCCCATCCGCCTGCTGCTCGACAAGCACGGCAACAACCTGGCGGACAAGGTCAGCTTCGAGTCCTTCGACAAGCAGCTCAGCGCCGTCAACCGCCACCTGGCCAGCAAGCTGGTCAACGCTTCCCAGACGGTGATCCACCAGTTGCTGCAGGCCGCCCTGCCCCAGGCCGAGCAACAGATGCAGGGCCTGGTGGAAGAAGCCCGGGCGCGGATGCATGCCTCCATCGGCGAGGAGCTTTCCCGCCTGCAGCAACTGGCCAGGGTCAACCCCAACGTGCGCGAGAGCGAGCTGGGCCACCTGCGGGAGCTGAAGGACGAACTGGACGGCCTGCTCAGCCATACCCGCTTAAAACTGGACGCGATTCGGTTTATCGTGGTCAGCCATCAGTAAAGAGGACGAGTCGCCCATCATGGTTCTGCTGCGTTACGATCCCCCCATGGATCCCCAGTTCGAGGTGCTGTTCCAGGACAACAGCCTGATCGTGCTGAACAAGCCGAGCGGTTTGTTGAGCGTACCCGGGCGGGAGCTTATTCACCGGGACAGCCTGTCCTACCGGGTGGCCCGGGTCTACCCCGGGGTACAGGTGGTGCACCGGCTGGACATGGCCACCTCCGGGGTCATCGTCATGGCGCTGCATCCCAAGGCGCACCGGGAACTCAGCCGCCAGTTCCGGGAGCGGGAAACCGCCAAGCGCTACTATGCCTGGGTGCACGGCCGCCTGGAACAGGACGCCGGCAGCATAGACCTGCCCCTGTGCTGTGACTGGCCCAACCGGCCCCGGCACATGGTCAGCCTGGAGCACGGCAAGCCGGCCCTCACCCACTGGCGCTGCCTGCGCCGGGAGCCAGACCGCAGCCTGGTGGAACTGACCCCCATCACCGGCCGCTCCCACCAGTTGCGGGTGCACATGCTGAGTCTGGGCCACCCCATACTGGGCGACAACCTCTATGCCAGCGGCGAAGCCCTGGCGATGGCGCCGCACCTGCAACTGCATGCGGCCTGGCTGGCCTTTCGCCATCCCCGCAGCAAGCAATGGCTGGAGTTCAGCGCGCCGGCCCCCTTCTCCATGGGGCCGGCATGAACCGGGCCCGCTGGTTGCCCCTGCTGGCCCTGCTGGTCGCGCCGCTGGCCACGGGCAAGGCCGACTGGGCTCTGTTCGAACAGTACCGGCCCGAGCCCCGGCTGCTGCATTTTGATGCGGGCGCCAGCCAGACCGCCGGCACCCTGCTGATCTGGCCCGAGCTGGACCAGCCTCACCTGTGGCTGGCGATGGCGGAATACTGGCAACAACGGGGCTGGGATTTCCTGCTGCTGCTGCCGGATCCTGATCAGCAGGCCTTCGATCCGGTCAGCGAGCAGCCCTCGCCGGCGCAGCAGGCCTGGCTGGAGCGGCAGGCGCAGCGCCTGAACGAGGCGCTGGCGGCGACGGAATCCGAGCCCCCCCTGGTGGTCATGGCACAGGGCAGCGCCGCCCTCTGGTTCCAGCAACTGATCGACGCCGGCCAGTCCCGGACACCGGACGCCCTGATCCTGCTCGACGCCCATCCCCGGGCGGCCGATCAGCAGCGGATGCTGGCCATCAGCCTGGCCCGCAGCCCCTATCCGGTGCTGGACATCCATGGCCGCAGCGATGACGCCGCCACCAACGCCAACCGGCAGCGTCGCCGCCAACAGGTGGCCCGCCAGGATAAAGCCGACTACGAAGCGCAGCGTCTCGCCGCCCATTCCCTGCTGGAACGGCAGGTGGCCGGCTGGCTGATGCGCCGGGGCTGGCTGCCGCTGCCCCCCAGTGCCCCCGACTACCTGAGAGGACAGACCCATGAAGCTGGTATTTCTCGATCGCCAGACCCTGGCGCCGACCATTGAGCTGCGCGCCCCCGGCTTTCCCCACCGCTGGCAGAGCCATGAGGAAACCGCGCCCGGCCAGGTGCTGGAGCGGCTGCGGGAGGCGGACATCGCCATCGTCAACAAGGTCAGGCTCGATGCCGATACCCTGGCCCACCTGCCCCGGTTGAAGCTGATCGCCATCGCCGCCACCGGCAGCGACAACGTGGATCTCGCCGCCTGCCGCCAGGCGGGCATCGCCGTGTGCAATATCCGCGATTACTCCAGAAATTCGGTGCCCGAGCACGCCCTGGCCCTGATCATGGCCCTGAACCGCAATCTGCATGCCTACCGGGCCTCCATCGCCGCCGGGCGCTGGCAGCAGGCCGGGCAGTTCTGCTATTTCGACTACCCGGTGCGGGATCTGGCCGGCCAGACCCTGGGGTTGATCGGCTACGGCACCATAGCCCGGGATCTGGAGCGGCTGGCAACGGCCCTGGGGATGCAGGTGATGGTGGCGGCCCGCAAGGGCCAGGCCGCCGGCGAAGGCCGCCTGGCCTTCGAGGAGGTACTGGCCCGGGCCGACGTGCTTAGCCTGCACTGTCCGCTGACGGACGACACCCGCCACCTGATAGGGCCGCGGGAGTTCGCGCTGATGAAACCCGATGTGTTGCTGATCAACGTCGGCCGGGGCGGCCTGGTGGACGAGGCCGCCCTGCTGGCGGCCCTGGAAAACGGCACCATCGGCGCCGCCGGCTTCGACGTGGCCAGCGCCGAGCCGCCCGCGCCGGATCATCCACTGATGCAGGCCCTGCGCCATCCCAACTTTATTCTCACCCCCCACATCGCCTGGGCCAGCCAGTCGGCCATGCAGCGGCTGGCGGATCAGCTGATCGACAATATCGAGGCCTTTGTGGCCGGGCGGGAACAGAACAGGCTGGTGTAAATAAGGGGTAAGGGGTGAGGGGTAAGGGGTAAAGGGTAAGGGGTAAGGGGTAAGGAGAATGCCTCCCGCTTCCCCTCCCGCCTCACTTCCATTCAGCGGATATTGCGCACCGCCCTGATGGTCTCCCAGGCCTGCTGTATGTCCTGGGCCTTCTCCTTGGCCAGCTCCATCATCTCCTTGGGCAGGCCCTGGGCCACCAGCTTGTCAGGGTGATGCTTGGACATCTGCCGGCGGTAGGCCTTCTTGACGGTGGCGTCGTCGGCACCGGCCTCCACCTCCAGGATCCGGTAGGCATCGCGCAGCCTGTCCTCGGCCGGCCGCTGCTGGTGCCGGCCACTCCCCGCCTGTTGCCCGTTGCGAAACATATGCAACTGGGCCTCGGCGAAAGCCAGCAACTGCTCCAGCTCCCGGCTGGAAAAACCGAGCTCACCGGCGACAAAGTGCAGCAGGCGGCGCTCGGCCGGGTGCAGCTCGCCGTCGGCAAAAGCCAGTTGCAACTGTACCTCCATAAAGAAGCGCAACAGGTTGCGGCTGTCCCTGACCTGGGCACGGAACCGGCGCAGGGTCTCGGCCAGTGGGAAGTCGCTCTCCTTGCCGTCGCGGAAGGCCTGCTGGGCCTCGGCCTTCTGCTCGCCTTGCAGCCGCATCTGGGCCATCAGCTGTTCCGCCAGCCGGATTTCCTCGGCCGAGACCCGGCCGCTGGACTTGGCGATATGCCCCATGGTGGCGAAGGTGGCGTAGAGAAACTCGGCCTGGCTGTCTTTGTTGAAGCGCCAGGCGTGGGCCAGCTTGCGATCGACCAGGTGCCCCAGCCACAGGCCCAGCAGGGCACCGGGGATGTTGCCGATCAGCAGTCCGAACAGAAAACCGATCAACTTGCCCTTGATATGCGCCAGCATTCAGCGCACCTCGTGCGGGTCGGAAAAAGGAGCCGCAGCCGCCTTAATCGGGGTGAAGAGAAAAGAAAGGGGAAAAAAGATCATCGGGCGGGTTCCATTCACGAAAACAGGGCACCGGGGCCGGCCGTAGTGCTGGCAACAAGAATGCATTATCATAGCCCGCTACCATAAAATAATGACACCAAAAGCTCAACCAGCCCGCCGGGCCCGGGACGGTGTCGCCACGACCAGGAACGCGAGCATCAACCCATGAGAATACGGATTATCGGCTTTCCCCTGCTGTTTGTTTCCGGCCTGGTTCAGGCCCAGACCGATGCCCTCACCTCCGGCCAGGATAGCCCCTTTTCGTTCAGCCGTTGCTTCAGCCACGTGCCGCTGCGCCTCGATCCCGGCACAACCGACCCCAATGCCCCCATCACCGTCACCGCCGAGGTGCTCGAGGCCACCCGGGACGGCAAGATCCTCTACCGGGGCGATGTCCGGGTGGAGCAGGGCGCACGCCAGTTCGGTGCCGACTATGTCGAACTGGAGCAGCAGAGCCGGGATGTCCGGGCCGAAGGCAATATCCACTTTACCGACGGCACCATCACGGTGGAAAGCGATCACACCCTCACCGGCAACCTCAACACCAAGGACACCGAACTGGATCAGGCCCGCTACCAGCTGCACGGGGATCCCGGCCGCGGCCAGGCCCGCCGGGTGCGGATGACCGAGGACACCAACAGGGTCGACCTGAGCGGCGCCAGCTACACCACCTGTCCGCCCAACGAGGAAGCCTGGCAGCTCAGGGCCAGCTCGGTGCGGGTGGAGCAGGATGAGGTATTCGGCGAAGCCTGGAATGCGGTGCTCTGGCTAGGCGACGTACCGGTGTTCTACTTCCCCTATATCAAGTTCCCGGTCAAGGACGAACGCCAGAGCGGCCTGCTCTACCCGTCCTTCGATCTCAGCAGCGAACACGGCACCGATATCCGCCTGCCCTATTACTGGAACATCGCTCCCAACTACGACGCCACCCTGACCCCGCGCTACATGGAAAAACGCGGTACCGCCGCCCAGCTCGAATTCCGCTACCTGCCGGTGGAAGGCCAGAGCGGCACCCTCTACGGGGAGTACCTCGACAGCGACGACAAGCTCGCCGACTCCGAATGGCGCGACCGCGCCCGCTGGCTGTTCAACTGGCGCCACCATGCCCGTTTCGACCCCGACGGCCACTGGCGGGCCAATGTGGACTACACCAAGGTGGCCGGCTGGGACTCGGTCTATGTGGACGACTTTTCGCCGCCGGTCGGCATCCTGGTCGAGGACCAGCTGATGCAGTCCTTCCGGGGGGGCTACCATGACCGCCGCTGGCAGCTGACCGCCGAAATGCGGGACTACCAAATCCTGAAACCCGACCGGCTGACTCCCTTCCAGCTGGCTCCCAGCCTGGCCCTGACCAGCTACCAGCACCTGGGGGGCGTCGATCTGGGCTTCGACTCCGAACTGACCCGCTTCGCCAACGACGGCCAGGATGTATATGAAGCCACCCGCTTCCATGCCGAGCCCAGGCTGGTCTACTCCCTGGTCGACCGGCCCGGTGGCCAGCTCACCGCCGAAGCGGGGGCCTACTACACCCACTATGAGCAGGATATTCCCTCTGAACTCGCCCCCTATTACCAGGATGAGAGGGGATTCAGTCCAGATCAACTCGACTCCAGCGCCGATCGGCTGCTGCCCCGCCTCCGGCTGAACGGCACCCTGGTGTTCGACCGGGACACGGCCTGGTTCGGGCAAGCCTTTACCCAGACCCTGGAGCCCCAGTTCCAGTACCTGTACGTGCCCTTCAAGGATCAGGATCATATCGGTCTGTATGACACCACCGACATGCGTCAGGACTACTACAGCCTGTTCAGCGATCGCCGCTTCGCCGGCCTGGACCGGATCAGCGACGCCAACCAGCTGACCGGCGGCTTCACCAGCCGCATCTACGACCAGGAAGGCATAGAACGGCTGCGCCTGGCCCTGGCCCAGTCCTACAACTTCGTCTCTCCCCGGGTCCGGCTGTTCCCGACCGATACCCCCAGCGATATCAAGCGTTCCTTCCTCACCTTCGAAGGGGATCTGAACCTCGACGGCAACTGGTTCGTCCATGCGGAAGCCCAGCAGGATACCCGCAACAACCGCCTGGCCGCCGGCAACCTCACCCTGGAATACAACCACCAGGGCCGCCTCGCCCAACTCGGCTTTCGCCATCTGAACCAGAACTATTATCAGGAAGCCAACCTCGCCGACGATCTCAACCAGTTGGGCGGCACCTTCTCCTGGCCACTGGATCCCCAATGGCGGCTGATCGGCGGTTATTACCGGGATATTGAACTCAACCGCAATATCGACAGTCTCATAGGACTGCGCTACGACTCCTGCTGCTGGGCCGTCAGCCTGGTCTGGGAGCAATGGCAGAAAGAGGACAAGCTGTTCAACCCGACACAAACCCTGCAGGAAACCACCATAGGGTTGCGCTTCGAACTGAAGGGACTGAGTTCCATCGGTGCCGGTGGTGGCGAGTTCGCACCGGGCACCAAGCTGTTGCCTTATTATCGGCCCTTCAATCTCAACAACTGATTTTTACTCGTACACAGGACCTGTCATGAAGAAAAGAGGTAAACAACTGCTTATCGCCGCCGGCCTGGTGCTGGCGGCGGCTGCCAGCCAGGCGGTGGAGCTGCTGGATAAGGTGGTCGCTGTCGTCAACCAGGACGTGGTGCTGGAAAGCCAGCTCAGCGGCCTGGTCAATCAGGTCCGGCAAAGCGCCCGTGCCGCCGGCCAGCCGCTGCCGGAAGAGCGGCAACTGCGCAAGCAGGCCCTGGATCGCCTCATCCTCGAAAGCCTGCAACTGCAGCTGGCCGACCGGCTGGGACTGCGCATCACCGACACCCAGCTGGAGCAGGCCATCACCAATATTGCCCGCAGCGAGGGCAAGACGGTCGAGCAACTGCGCGCCGGCGTGGCCGCCGAGGGCCTGACCTACGCCCAGTTCCGGGAGCAGGTACGCAACGAGATCCTGCTGAGCGAGCTGGCGCGCAATCAGGTACGCCGCCGCATCAATATCTCCGATCAGGAAGTGAAGCAGGTGGTGCAGATGATCAAGGAGCAGGGCCAGGGCAATAGCCGCTACCGGGTGGGCAACATACTGCTGCCGCTGCCCGCCAACCCCAGCAGCGAGCAACTGCGCCAGGCCAGCGGCCTGGCCGAACAATTGATGGCCCAACTCAAACAGGGCGCGGACTTCCGCCAGCTGGCCATCGCCCACAGCGCCGGTCCCAAGGCCCTGGAAGGGGGCGACTGGGGCATGCTCGGCATCAATGAAATGCCCTCCCTGTTCAGCGAAGCGGTGAGAAATCACGCCAAGGGTGATATCATCGGCCCCATCCGCTCCGGCGCCGGTCTGCATATCCTCACCATCTTCGATATGGAAGGAGGCACCACCCAGACGGTGCAGGCGGTGGAAGTCAAGGCCCGCCATATCCTGATCAAGCCGTCCATCATCATGAGCGAGGAAAAGGCCCAGTCCATGCTGGCCGGTTTTTCCCGCTCGATCCGGGCCGGTGAAGCCAGCATGAGCGAGCTGGCGGAACAGTTTTCAGAAGATCCGGGCTCCGCCATCAACGGCGGCGACCTCGGCTGGGCGGCCCCGGAGATGTACGTCAGCAGCTTCCGCGATACCGTCAACCGACTCGATGTCGGCCAACTGAGCGAGCCCTTCCGCTCCGAACACGGCTGGCACCTGGTGCTGCTGGAAGACCGGCGGGTGATGGACGCCACCGAGCAGGCCACCGAGCAGCGGGCCTATCAGTTGATCTTTAATCGTCGCTTTACCGAGGAAGTGCAGACCTGGCTGGATGAGCTGAGGGATGAAGCCTATATCCGTATTGTCGACCCCAATTTAGCCAACGGTGAATTGTGACTTGTAAACGCATAGCCATAACCCCCGGCGAGCCCGCCGGCATCGGCCCCGAGCTGATGCAGGCGCTGGCCGAGCACGACTGGCCGGTCGAGCTGGTGGTGATCGCCGATCCCGACCTGATCCAGAGCCGGGCCCAGGCCCTGGGCAAGCAGTTGACCCTGCTGCCCTACCACCCCGAGCAGCCGCCCGTGCCCCAACGGGCCGGCACCCTGACCATAGAGCCGGTCCGGCTCGCCCGGCCGGCGGTGCCCGGCCAGTTGGACGAGGCCAACGGCCTCTATGTGCTGGAAACCCTGAAGCGGGCCTCCGACGGCAACATGAGCGGCGAATTCGACGCCGTGGTCACGGGCCCGGTCAACAAGGGCATCATCAACAAGGCCGGGGTCTCCTTCAGCGGCCACACCGAATTCTTCGCCCAGCAGGCCAATGTGCCGGACGTGGTGATGCTGCTGGCCACCCCCGGCCTGCGGGTGGCCCAGGTTACCACCCATATCCCTCTGGCCTACGTGGCCCGGGCCATCACCCCCGAGCGGCTCAGCAAGATCACCCGCATCCTGCATGCGGAGCTCAAGGCCAAGTTCGGCATCCCCAAACCGCGCATCTATGTCTGCGGACTCAATCCGCACGCAGGTGAGGACGGCCACCTGGGGCGGGAGGAACTGGACATCATCATCCCTACCCTCGACCAGTTGCGGGCCGAGGGCATGGATCTGGTGGGGCCCCTTTCCTCGGATACCGTGTTCCAGCCCAAATACATGCAGGACGCCGACGCCTTCCTGGCCATGTACCACGATCAGGGACTGCCGGTACTCAAGTACATCGGTTTCAGCAAGGCGGTGAACATCACCCTGGGACTGCCCTTCATCCGCACCTCGGTGGATCACGGCACCGCCCTGGAACTGGCGGGAACCGATAAAATCGATGCGGGCAGCATGCTGTGCGCCGTTAATCAAGCCATTGAGATGATAGAAAAACGCGATGAATAGTAAGGTTCACCAGGGCCACAAGGCCCGCAAACGGTTTGGTCAGAATTTTTTGCACGATGACTACATCATTGACCAAATAGTCGATGCTATTCATCCCAGCGATGATTTCACCATGGTCGAAATCGGCCCCGGCCTCGGTGCCCTCACCGGTCCGGTGTGCGATCGGATCAGCCGCCTCAACGTGGTGGAGCTGGACCGGGATCTGGCGGCCCGCCTGGCCACCCATCCCTTCCTCAAGGACAAGCTCAACATCCACCAGGCCGACGCCATGAAGTTCGACTTCGCCAAGCTGCTGGAGCCGGGCAAGAAGCTGAAGATCTTCGGCAACCTGCCCTACAACATCTCCACCCAGCTGATGTTCCACCTGTTCGAGTTCGCCGCCCTGGTGGAAGACATGCACTTTATGCTGCAGAAGGAAGTGGTCAACCGGCTGGCCGCCGGCCCGGGCAGCAAGGCCTACGGCCGACTGAGCGTGATGGCCCAGTATTACTGCCAGGTGGTGCCGGTGCTGGAAGTCGGCCCCGAGGCCTTCAGGCCCGCGCCCAAGGTGGAGTCCGCCGTGGTCAAGCTGCTGCCCTATGCAGCCCCGCCCCATCCGGCCCACGATATCGGCTGCCTGTCCCGGGTGACCGCCGACGCCTTCGGCCAGCGGCGCAAGACCATCCGCAACAGCCTGCAACACCTGTTCAGCGCCGAGCAGCTGTCGGCCCTGGGCCTGGATCCCTCCGCCCGTCCCGAGCAGCTGAGCCTGGCCCAGTATGTGATCCTGGCCAACGCCCTGGCCCAACAGAAGGAAGCCTGATGACTCCCGGAGCCATTCACATCGCCACCCGGCCCCAGTACCTGGCCGACAGATCCGCCCCCGACGAGCAGCATTATGTGTTCGCCTATACCATCACCATCCGCAACGACGGTAACGAGAGGGTCCGACTGATCAGCCGCCGCTGGCTGATCACCGATGCCAACGGCAAGAAAATCGAGGTGGAAGGCAGCGGCGTGGTGGGCGAGCAGCCCCGAATCGCTCCGGGCGAAGAATACACCTATACCAGCGGCGTCAGCCTGGAAACCCCGGTGGGAGTGATGGAAGGCAGCTACACCATGGTGCTGGACGATGGTCGCGAATTCCAGGCCCCCATCGCCGCCTTCCGCCTGGCCATGCCGAACCTGATCAACTGATGGCCACCTATCTCGTCGGCGATCTGCAGGGCTGCCTGCACGAGCTGGAGCAGTTGCTGACCGAGGTGGGCTTTTCGCCTTCCCGGGACCAGCTCTGGCTGACCGGCGACCTGGTCGCCCGCGGCCCCGATTCCCTCGGCTGCCTGCGGCGTATCGCCGCCCTCGGCAATGCCGCCACCACTGTGCTCGGCAACCACGATCTGCACCTGCTGGCGGTGGCCAACGGCATCGGCCGGCCCAAGGCCGCCGATCGCATCGACGACATACTGCAGGCCGCCGACGGGGCCGATCTGCTGTACTGGCTGCGACACCAACCGCTGCTGGCCGAGCACGAGGGGCACGGCTTTGTCATGACCCACGCCGGCATCCCGCCCCAATGGAGCCTGGAGCAGGCGCGCCGGGCGGCGCGGCGGGCCGAGGCCGAGCTGCAATCACCCCAGTACCGGCAACGGCTGGCGCAGATGTACGGCGACGAGCCCGGACGCTGGCGCGAGGATCTCGATGAGCTGGAGCAGTTGCGCTACACCATCAACGCCTTTACCCGCATGCGCCTGTGCCACCCGGACGGCCGGCTCGACTTCGGCTACAAGGCGACCCTGGCCGAGGCCCCGCCGACGCTGCGCCCCTGGTACGAGCTGCGGGGCCAGTACCAGGATCCGCCCCTGGTATTCGGCCATTGGGCGGCGCTGGAAGGCCGCTGCGACATCGCCGGCATCCACGCCCTGGACACCGGCTGTGTCTGGGGCGGCAGCCTGACCCTGCTGTGCTGGGACAGCGGCGAACGACGTTCGACGCCCTGCCCGGCCTATGCGTGAGGCGTGAGGCGTGAGGCGTGAGGCGGCATTATAAATAACAACAGCCCGGCGTTAAGCCGGGCTGTTTAGATGGTCAGTGGCGCTCCAGTACCTGAAAGCGGCAGTCGTAGGGATTGCGCTCGTCCGCCGGCCTGAGCTCCTCCGAGACCAGCCGCCATTCTTCCCCAATTTCCGGAAAACGGGTATCCCCTTCCAGGCTGGCGTCGATACGGGTCAGGTAGAGCCGGCTCGCCAGGGGCAGGAAGGCGGTGTAGAGCTGGCCGCCGCCGATGATCATCACCTCTTCCGCCTCCGCCAGCAGTTCGAGCACCGCCGCCGGCGAGCCGGCCAGTTCGGTACCCGCCGGCGCCTCACTCAGCGAGCGGCTGAGGATCACATTGCGCCGCCCGGGCAGGGGCCGGCCGATGGACTCGAAGGTGTTCCTTCCCATCACCACCGGCTTACCCAGGGTGACCCGCTTGAAGTAGGCCAGATCCGCCGGCAGGTGCCAGGGCATGCCGTTGTCCTTGCCGATGACCCGCTCCCGGGTCATGGCGACGATCAGCGACAGCTCCATGCCTTACTCCCGGGTATAGATGACGTGGCCGTCGTCTTCTTCGTCATCCCAGTCGTCATCATCATCGTCCCCATCCTCGACCTCCGTCAGCGCCGCCTGGTGGTACTCATCCCACTTGAAGCTGACCGGCTCGCGGGCCGCCTCCAGCTCCTCCTGGGAACGCGGATGCTCGTCGAGGAAGCCCATCAGCGCCTGGGTCAACTCGCGGGTGCCCTCCTTGCTGATGGCACTGATGCGGAAGATGGGCCCCTGCCAGTCCAGCAGCTCCACCACCCGGTCGATGATGGCCTCGGCTTCCTCTTCCAGCACCAGATCCAGCTTGTTGAACACCAGCCAGCGCGGCTTGGCGGCCAGCTCTTCGCTGTATTGGGCCAGTTCGTTGACGATGATGTCGGCGTTGTCGGCCGGATCCGAGCCATCCACCGGCAGCACGTCGATCATGTGCAGCAGTACCCGACAGCGCTCCAGGTGCTTGAGGAAGCGGATCCCCAGGCCGGCTCCCTCGGCCGCTCCCTCGATGAGGCCGGGGATATCCGCCACCACGAAGCTCTTCTGGCCGTCGCAGCGCACCACCCCCAGATTGGGCACCAGGGTGGTAAAGGGATAGTCGGCCACCTTGGGCTTGGCCGCGGACACCGAGCGGATAAAGGTGGACTTGCCGGCGTTGGGCAGCCCCAGCAGGCCGACGTCGGCCAGCAGCAGCAATTCCAGCAACAGACTGCGCTCCTCGCCCGGGGTGCCGTTGGTTTTCTGCCGCGGCGCCCGGTTGACCGAACTCTTGAAGCGGGCATTGCCCAGGCCGTGGAAGCCGCCCTTGGCCACCAGCAGCTTCTGGCCGTGACGGGTCAGATCGCCGAGGATCTCGCCGGTCATCTCGTCCTTGGCCCGGGTGCCCACCGGCACCTTCAGTACCAGATCCTTGCCCCGCTTGCCGGTACAGTTGCCGCCCCGGCCGTTTTCACCGCGCTCGGCCCGGTGAAACCGCTCGAAATGGTAGTCGATCAGGGTATTCAGGTTCTCGTCGGCCAGCAGGTAGAGGTCACCGCCGTCACCGCCGTCGCCGCCGTCCGGCCCGCCCATGGGTACATACTTCTCCCGGCGGAAGCTGACACAGCCGTTACCGCCGTCGCCCGCCTCAACCCGGATCTCCGCTTCATCGACAAACTTCATTGCATTGCTCTCCCATTCGCTTGCTGAGCCCAGTATATCCGGCCCAAACGCCGAATGTGACTTTCATAAAGCAAAAAGCCCCGCCGGGTGGCGGGGCTTTTCAAGTCCGGCTTGTAACTTATTCGGTTACAATGCTGACAAATTTACGGTTCTGCGGACCCTTCACCTCGAACTTCACCTTGCCATCGGCTTTGGCGAACAGGGTGTGGTCCTTGCCCAGACCTACGTTGTCGCCGGCGTGGAACTTGGTGCCACGCTGACGGACGATGATGTTGCCCGCCAGGACAGACTCACCGCCAAAACGCTTAACGCCCAGACGTTTACTTTCTGAATCGCGACCGTTACGAGTTGAGCCGCCTGCTTTTTTGTGTGCCATGGAACTTAACTCCTCTCTTAGGCGCTGATACCAGTGATCTTCACTTCAGTGAACCACTGACGGTGACCCTGCTGTTTGCGAGAGTGCTTACGACGACGGAACTTGACGATCTTGACCTTCTTGCCACGACCGTGGGCAACTACTTCTGCAATTACCTTGCTGCCGTCTACGTAGGGTACACCTACTTTAACGTCTTCACCTTGGGCAACCATCAGCACCTTGTCGAACTCGACAGAGGCGCCGGTTTCAACGTCCAGCTTCTCCAGACGAACGACCTGGCCTTCGGCTACACGGTGCTGTTTTCCGCCGCTTTGGATTACCGCGTACATGTCTATAACTCCGAATATGGCACTTTTACCCTCTTCGGGCCGTGCACTAAAACTGTTCTACAATGGCCGCGCATTGTACGTAAAATGATCCCCTTAGACAAGGGCCGAACAGCAAAAAAATCTCCCCTTCCCGGTTTCTGGCCTAACCCCAGCCGGGCGGGTTTATCCCTTTGACAAATCGTGTAAAATCCTACCACCAATGGCTTTAGACTGCACCGTCCGGCTCAAAATTTTATGGTAGATATCAACAGGGTAAAAACACTGACCGCGCAGGATATGCAGGCGGTCAACGACCTTATCATGTCGCGGCTGCAATCGGAGGTGGCGCTGATCAACCAGCTCGGCTTCTATATCGTCAGCGCCGGCGGCAAGCGCATGCGGCCCATGCTGACCGTGCTGGCCGCCCGCGCCCTGGGCTTCGAGGGCGAGGACCATATCAAGCTCGCCGCCATCATCGAGTTCATCCATACCGCCACCCTGCTGCACGACGACGTGGTGGACGAGTCGGATCTGCGCCGGGGCCGGGACACCGCCAACGCCCTGTTCGGCAACGCCGCCAGCGTGCTGGTGGGCGATTTCCTCTATACCCGTGCCTTCCAGATGATGACCGAGCTCGGCAACATGAAGATCATGAACATCCTGAGCGACGCCACCAACATCATCGCCGAGGGCGAGGTGCTGCAGTTGATGAACTGCAACGATCCGGACACCACCGAAGACAGCTACATGCAGGTGATCTACTGCAAGACCGCCAAGCTGTTCGAGGCCGCCACCCGCCTGGCGGCGGTGCTGACCCACCAGTCCCCGGCGGTGGAGCAGGCCATGCTCGACTATGGCAAGTACCTGGGCACCGCCTTCCAGTTAGTGGACGACATCATGGACTACAGCTCGGATGCCGGCGACATGGGCAAGAACGTGGGCGACGACCTGGCCGAGGGCAAGCCCACCCTGCCGCTGCTGCGCGCCATGGCAGTCGGCACCCCGGCCCAGCGCGAGCGGATCCGTGACGCCATCGCCAACCGTAGCGGCATGGCTCATCTGGAGGAGATCCTGGGCATACTGGCCGACACCCACGCCCTGGAATACAGCCGCGAGCGGGCCCAGCAGGAGGCCGAGAAAGCCATCGCCAGCCTGGCCCCATTGCCCGACGGCGAGCACAAGGCGGCGCTGATCGATCTGGCCCACCTGGCGGTGGAGCGCACCCGCTGACTCACGCTTCACCATGCTGAATAAAAAACGCCAGCCCTGGGGCTGGCGTTTTTGCTGCGTTACCGGGAAGCTCAGGCTTCGAAGGGATGGCGCAGTATCATGGTCTCGGCGCGATCCGGGCCGGTGGAGATGATGTCCACCGGTACCCCGGTGATCTCCTCGATCCGCTTGACATAGTCACGGGCCGCCTGGGGCAGGCCTTCCACGGTAGTGACACCGAAGGTGGTTTCCTCCCAGCCGGGCATGGACTCGTACACCGGTGTCACCGTCTCGTAGCCTTCTGCGGCCATGGGCGGGACATCGCGTACCGAACCGTCAGGCATCCGGTAGCCCACACAGATCTTCACTTCCTTCAGGCCGTCGAGCACGTCCAGCTTGGTCAGGCAGAAGCCGGAAATGGAGTTGATCTGGATGGCACGCTTCATGGCCACCGCATCGAACCAGCCGGTGCGGCGCTTGCGGCCGGTGGTGGCGCCAAACTCGTGCCCCTTCACGCCCAGGTACTCGCCCACCTCGTCAAACAGCTCGGTGGGGAAAGGACCAGAGCCGACCCGGGTGGTGTAGGCCTTGACGATGCCCAGCACATAGTCGACGTAGCGCGGACCGAAGCCGGAGCCGGTCGCCACGCCGCCGGCGGTGGTGTTGGACGAGGTCACATAGGGATAGGTACCGTGATCGATGTCCAGCAGGGTGCCCTGGGCGCCTTCGAACATGATCTTGTCGCCATTCAGGCGGGCCTTGTCGAGCAGGTCGGTCACGTCCACCACCATGCTGGTGAGCAGTTCGGCATAGCCCTGGGCCTGCTCCAGCACGGATTCGTAGGAAACGGCTTCGGCGCCGTAGAAACCGGTCAGCTGGAAGTTGTAGTAGGCCACCACTTCCTTGAGCTTGTCGGCAAAGGCAGCCATGTCGAACAGGTCGCCCACCCGCAGGCCGCGCCGCGCCACCTTGTCTTCGTAGGCCGGGCCAATACCGCGGCCGGTGGTGCCGATGGCCTTGGCGCCCCGGGCCTTCTCCCGCGCCAGATCCATGGCGACATGGTAGGGCAGGATCAGCGGACAGGCTTCGCTCAGCACCAGGCGCTCGCGCACCGGAATGCCGCTCTCTTCCAGGCCACGCATTTCCTTGAGCAGGGCCTCGGGAGACAGCACCACGCCGTTACCGATCACACAGGTGCAGTTGTCGCGCAGAATACCGGAGGGGATCAGGTGGAGGACGGTTTTCTTACCGTCGATGACCAGGGTATGGCCGGCATTGTGGCCGCCCTGATAACGCACAACATAACGGGCTTTGTCAGTCAGCAGGTCGACGACCTTACCCTTGCCTTCGTCACCCCATTGGGTGCCTAGTACAACAACGTTTTGTCCCATTTTCACTAACTGTTGAGTTGTTAAAAATGGAGTCTAACAAATTTTGACCAAGGTCGGAACAATGGGAGCGGGACTTTTGATGGAAAAATCGCGCAGAAAAAAGCCCGGTTGCCCGGGCTGGTATCACTGCTTACTGGACCCTGCCTGAAGGATCCTTCAGGAAGCGGAAGAAATCGCCGTCCGGCTTCAGGATCATCATGTCGCCGCCGCTTTCGAAGCTCTTGCGATAGGCCTCGAGGCTGCGGATAAAACTGAAGAACTCGGGATCCGCCGCATAGGCATCGGCGTAGATGCGGGCCGCCTGGGCATCCCCTTCACCGCGCAGGGTGCGGGAATTGCGCTGGGCTTCGGCGATCATCACCGTCACCCGGCGATCCGCCTCGGCCTTGATGATCTCCGCCTGCTCACGACCTTCGGATCTGTGCTCCCGGGCCACGGCGGTCCGCTCGGCACGCATCCGCTGGTAGATGGAGTTGGACACTTCGGTCGGCAGGTTGATCTGCTTGATCCGCACGTCCAGCACCTTGATGCCCAGCTCGGAGGATGACTCCAGCAGGCCGCGCAGGGCGCTTTCCATCACGTCACCGCGCTCACCGGACACGATATCGCGGATGGTCCGGCTACCGATTTCGGAACGCAGGCTGTTGTTGATCCGCCGGCGCAGCAGGTTCTCGGCCTGCAGCCGGTTGCCGCCGCCGGTGGCCAGGTAGTACTGGGCGAAGTTGTCGATGCGCCACTTGACGTAGGAGTCGATGATCAGGTCTTTCTTCTCCGAGGTCACGAAGCGATCCACCTGATCGTCCAGGGTCTGGACGCGGGCGTCGAGCTTGCGCACCTGGTCGATCATCGGCACCTTGAAATGCAGGCCCGGCTGGTAGACGGTGGGCAGGTCGGAGCCCTGCTCCCGTTTCACCTTGCCGAATTGCAGCACTATGCCCCGCTCGCCTTCCCCGACCACGAACACCGAGGAATACAGCACGATCGCCACCAGGCCGAGAACAACGAGTAATACTCTTTTCATCGCTTAGTTTCTCCCTGTCGGACGAATAGCGCTACGGTCCGAACCCGGCCGCAACTGACCGCCGTCCTGACTCGTGGGGACATTACCGTTCAGGTAATCGGAAGTGATGATATTGGGATCGATCCGGGTGGCCCGGCCCGCCTGCTGTTCCATCATCTTGTCCAGCGGCAGGTAGAGCAGGCTGTTGTTGCCGTCGGGGGTGTCCACCACCACCTTGTTGACCTTGCTGTAGATCTCTTCCATGGTTTCCAGGTAGATACGCTGGCGGGCCAGATCCGGCTGCAACCGGTACTGGGGCAGCAGCTCACGGAAACGGGCTACCTCACCTTCGGCGCGGAAGGACACCTGCTCCTTGTAGGCTTCGGCTTCCTGCAGCAGACGCTGGGCCTGACCACGGGCCTTGGGCTCGATTTCCCGGGCGTAGGCTTCGGCTTCACGGATAAAGCGCTGCTCGTCTTCCTGGGCGGCGATGGCATCGTCGAAGGCATCTTTTACTTCTTCCGGCGGACGGGCCGGCAGGAAGTTCAGATCGAGCACCATCAAGCCCAGCTGGTAGGGGTCGATGATCTCTTCGAGCAGGGCCCGGGTTTCCTGGCGCACCCGCTCACGGCCCACGGTGAGCACGTCGTCCATGGTGCTGTGGCCCACCACATAGCGCAGGGCGCTGTCGAGTGCCTGGTGCAGGCTGTCATCGGCATTGGTCACGTTGAACAGATAGTCGCGCGGCTCGATGACCCGGTACTGCACATCCATCTCCACGCGGACCAGGTTCTCGTCACGGGTCAGCATAAAACCGGAGGCCGGCTGGGAGCGTACCGTCTCCACGTCCACCGGGTAGACCCGGTCGATGAAGGTCGCTTTCCAGCTCAGGCCCGGATCCACCGTCTGGTAGAACTTGCCGAAACGCAGCACCACGCCCCGCTGGGCTTCGCCTATGGTATAGAAACCGCTGACCACCCACACCACCAGGGCGATGACCAGGCCCACAACGATACCGAAGGAGCCGATGCTGCCACCGCCACCACCGGTACCACGGTTGCCCAGCAGCCCTCCCAATTTGTTGCTCAGGTTGCGAATCACCTGATCCAGATCTGGCGGGCCCTGATGTTTGCCGTTATTCCCCCAGGGGTCACGGTCCTTACCACCATTTCCAGGCTCATTCCAAGCCATTTGTATCTCCGTCTTTCTGGTTTATGAAAGTAACTTTACCAAGCAATCAATCGCTTATAAAGCGCTCTAGCTGTTCGCCTTCCTGTTTAAGCAGGCGGTGCCAGTCGGCCTGCTGCAGCCGGATGTCGACCACATACTCCCCCTGCTCCCCAAAAGACTCGTTCACGACCCCGTTCAGGGCATAGAGCCGGCTGCGCAGCCTGGCCGCCGATGGCGGCAGGGTCAACTGGTGTTCCACCAGTACCCCGGCCAGCAGCCGGTTCAATGCCTCTAAGAGACCGTCGATCCCCAGAGCTTCTTGCGCCGATACCCAAACGGCACAAGGCCGCCCCTCGTCGTCGACCTCGACGCGCGGGCTGGGCGACTCCAGCTTGTCTATCTTGTTGAACACCATCAGCACCGGTACCTCGTCCGCCTCGATCTGCTCGAGCACCGAATTCACCTCGTGGATGTTCTCCCGCATCTGCTCGTCGGCGCAGTCCACCACGTGCAGCAGCAGATCCGCGTCGCGGGTTTCCTGCAGGGTGGCCTTGAAGGCCGCGATGAGATCATGGGGAAGATGGCGGATAAAGCCGACGGTGTCGGCCAGGATGGCGGGCCCGGCATCGGGCAGCTCTATCTTGCGCAGGGTGGGATCCAGGGTGGCAAACAGTTGATCCGCCGTATAGACCCCGGCCTGGGTCAGCCGGTTGAACAGGGTCGACTTGCCGGCGTTGGTGTAGCCCACCAGGGACAGGGTCGGGATCTCGTTGCGCTGCCGCGCCCGGCGCCCCTGCTCCCGCTGGCGGGACACCTTCTCCAGCCGCTTCTGGATATACTTGATCCGCTCCCGCAGCAGCCGGCGGTCGGTCTCGAGCTGGGTTTCCCCCGGGCCGCGCAGGCCGATGCCGCCTTTCTGCCGCTCCAGGTGGGTCCAGCCCCGCACCAGCCGGGTGGACAGGTGCCGAAGCTGGGCCAGTTCGACCTGCAGCTTGCCTTCGTGGGTACGGGCCCGCTGGGCGAAGATATCGAGGATGAGGCCGGTTCTGTCCAGCACCCGGCACTTGACTTCCCGCTCCAGGTTGCGCTCCTGGGCCGGGCTCAGGCTGTGGTTGAAGATGACCACGTCGGCCTGGTGCATCTGCACCAGCGCCGCCAGCTCTTCCACCTTGCCGGTGCCGATAAAGAATTTGGACTGGGGCGCCCCCCGGCTGGCGGTCACCACGGCGCAGGTGGTGACCCCGGCGGAGTCAGCCAGCAGCTCCAGCTCGTCCAGCGCTTCCCGTTCGTTATCGTCGGCAAAATTAATGTGAACCAAAATGGCGGACTCGCCACCTTGATAACGCTCAAACAAGGTGCTTCCTCCGTCGTTCAGACACAGCGCACATCAAGGCGCTGTCACACCGCCATACAGGGTTGCTCGTCAATATCAATCTTGATCCTGCTCGGTATCACCCTGATCCGGGCCGCCCGACGAAGGCGCCTGGTGATGCACCGGCCGGGCCGGTACCACGGTCGAGATAGCGTGCTTGTACACCATCTGGCTGACGGTGTTCTTCAGCAGAATGACGAATTGATCGAAGGATTCAATCTGCCCTTGCAGCTTGATGCCATTCACCAGATAAATAGAGACGGGGATCCGTTCACGTCGCAGCGCATTCAGAAACGGATCCTGCAGAGATTGTCCCTTAGCCATCTTGTTGTCCTTATCTTTTGTAATTGTGGAAAATTGTTATTGTTGTCTGTCGTCGAGCGCCAGCTTCACCCGTTCAACCAGGTGACGGCCGGCCTCTTTGTTATCGGTATCCAGCCAGTGCAGATCCGGCCAGCTCCTAAGCCAGGTCAGCTGCCGCTTGGCCAGTTGCCGGGTGGCCGCAATCCCACGCTCCACCATTTCATCATAGCCGACAACGCCATCCAGGTAATCCCACATTTGGCGGTAGCCGACACAGCGGATGGACGGCAGTTCCGGATGCAGATCCCCCCGCTGATACAGGTTGCGAACCTCCTGCTCGAATCCCTGCTCGAGCATCAGCCGGAACCGCTCGGCAATGCGCCGGTGCAGCTCGGCCCGCTGGGCGGGTGCAATCGCGAACTGTAACACTTTGTACGGCAGGGGATCACCCTTGTGTTGCGTTAATTCTGTGAGCGTTTTACCGGAAATACGAAAAACCTCCAGGGCCCGGGACAGGCGCTGGGGGTCGTTGGGGTGGATACGGGCGGCCGCCACCGGATCGATATCGGCCAGTTGGCGGTGCAGCTCTGTCCAGCCCAGGCGGGCCGCCTCGGCCTCGATCCCGGCCCTGACCGCCGTATCCGCGCCGGGCAGGGGGGACAGGCCTTCGAGCAGCGCCTTGAAGTAGAGCATGGTCCCCCCCACCAGCAGCGGGATCCGCCCGGCCTGGGTGATCTCCGCCATGGCGGCCAGGGCATCGCGGCGGAAGTCGGCGGCCGAATAGGCCTCGGCGGGATCCCGCAGGTCGATGAGCCGGTGGGGGAACAGGGCCTGCTCTTGCGCCGTCGGCTTGGCAGTCCCGATATCCATGCCCCGGTAGACCAGGGCCGAATCAACGCTGATCAGTTCACAGGGCAGCTCCCGGCACAGGGTCATGGCCAGACTGGTCTTGCCCGATGCCGTGGGCCCCATCAAGAATATTGCCAGGGGTTCAGTCCCCATCCATCCACCTGTCTAGTTGTTGCTCCAACGCCACCGGCCGCAAAAAGGGCACTTCCTCCAGGTCGGCGGGCAAACCGGGCTGCAGCCGTTGCCACAAGGCGCTCGCCTCGGCCAGGGTCCAGGCCGCCCGGGCCTGTGCCTGACCGGCGAGCCAGCCACACAGGGCCGCCGGCTGGGCCTGTGCCTCATCGTCCAGCCGGGCCAGCAGTTCCGGAAACAGCCGGGCCAGATCCGCATGGCGCAAGGGCTGCGGCACCCGGGTCAGGATAATGGTGCCTTTACTGCCGCTTTTCAACTCCAGGCCCAGTTTTTGCAGCGTAGGACCATGCCGCGTCAAGGCCGCCGCTTGTTCCCGATCCAGGGGGATGCTGATGGGCAACAGCAGGGGCTGGGGCGTCAGTCCCTCTCGCCACACCGCCAGCAGCGCCTGGCCATTTTCATGGGCGCGGGCCCCGTCCAGATCGCACAGCCAGAGCCGTTCCCGGTACATCAGCACCAGGAAGCGTTCCCGCGCCAGCAGCAGCGGCTGGCCCTGCCCGCTGTCCGACGAGACCCCGGCAGCGGCCGGCATGGCCGGCATGGCCGGCTGAGGCAGAGGCCGGGACGGAGCCAGGGTGGTCAGCAGGCCGCTCATGCCCTGCCATTCCCGCCGGCTCAGGCC
>NZ_NMUO01000056.1 GCF_002237365.1 Zobellella denitrificans | reverse complement strand
AGCTGGCGGCGGTGGCGGCGATCCACGGCAAGCTGCCGACGGTGGCGGAGTACCTGGAGTACGCCCAGGAGCTGAACGCCACGGCGGCGGACACCTACCGCTACCTGAACTTCGACGAGCTGGACAGCTACGTGCAGAAGGCCGACACCGTGATCTTCCAACAGGCCATCTAAACGCCTCCTCGGAACACGCTGAACCAAAGCCAGCCCTCGGGCTGGCTTTTTGGTGCGCCCGGTTTTTTCTTTCAGACCCACTCGAATGCTGCATCATATTGGAGCACGAGCGGCCCGTCCGCATGGGCGTTGTACCCGTGGCCAAGGTGTTGCTTTCAGATATGGAGGTTCCCGCAGCGCGGGAAGGCAGGCGAGCCGCCTGCGCTCCGGGGGCGCTTGGCTTTTTCCGGGTGGCTGTCGCGAACCGGCGTGAGGGAGTAGAATCCGGTCCCTGATGACTGATGAGGTGGTTATGGACTTTGAATTTTTCCGGGATCTGAACGGGACCTGCCGGGCGCGTTTTTCCATGGGCCACGAGGCCTTCGGCCAGTGGTTGACCGACGAGGTGACTCCGGCCGAGGCCGAGGCGCTGCTCGGGATGATCCATGAGCTGGAAGGCGGCCTGCGGGAGGAGTTCAGGAAAGTCTATGCCGAGTTCAGCTTGTTTCTTGGTCGGGACGAGGCCGAACTCGCCGCCCATACCCTGGCCTTCGCCAACGATGAACTGGAAGAGGGCATGGCTTACTACGACGACGAGCTGTTCGCCGGCTGCGGCCTGGACGATCTGGCTCGGGTGCTCATCCAGTGGCGGGCGTTTATTAAAGCTTGAAGCGGTAGGCTGGACGCTTGAAGCTGCCCGATGTTGGCTGTGGATCAGGCTTCGACCGAGTCTTTTTCTGTCTGCCCAGGCCACAGGCACAACATATAAACCTCAGCCGGCTCGGGCAGCTTCCCGCATCAGGCTTCCCGCTTACAGCTTGATCTTCCCCCTGCCGCTCTTGATTTTTCCCCTGTGGGTCTTGCTGTCCACCCGCCGGGCCCTGGCGGCCTTGCCCGGTTTGGTGGCCCGGCGCACCTTGATGGGGCGGCCTGCCTGCTGCAACAGCGCCACCAGGGCGGCTTTGGCGGTTTCCTTGTTCATCAGCTGGCTGCGATCGGTATCGCAGCGGATCAGTATCCAGCCCGACGACAGTATGCGGTGATCCTTCATCGCCGCCAGCGCCTGCTTGTAACTGTCGGGCAAACTTGGACTATTGGCATAGTCGAAGCGCAGCTGTACCGCCGAGTCGGTTTTATTCACGTGCTGGCCGCCGGGGCCGCCGGCCCTCATGGTCAGGAACTCCAGCTCGCGCTCGGGGATATGCACCCGGGCCGATATTTCCAACATGCCTTTCTCCGACGCACCATTTTGGTGCCTTCCTGTTCAAGCCTGCACCAAGATAACATTCAGCCCCTGGTTGGGACCAGCCTTCATATTATAACTATATGAAAAACAACAAATAAAAAAGTTGGCACAGAGATTGTTTATAGCTAAGGGTCACAGGCTTACAACACGGAGCTAGCCATGAAGATGATCTGCGCCATTATCAAACCGTTCAAACTCGATGACGTACGTTCGGCCCTGGCTGAAGTGGGCATCGACGGCATGACGGTGTCGGAAGTAAAGGGATTTGGCCGCCAGAAAGGGCACACCGAGCTTTACCGGGGCGCCGAGTATACCGTGGATTTCCTGCCCAAGATCAAGCTGGAAATCGCGACCCAGTCCGATCAGGTGGAGCGGGTGATCGAGGCCATCTCGGAAACCGCCTACACCGGCAAGATCGGCGACGGCAAGATTTTTGTATTTGACCTGCTGCAAACCGTGCGGATCCGCACCGGCGAGCGCGATGTAGAAGCGATTTAAGCGAGGGAACGCATGATGGATGCATTGACCGAAATGAAGTTTGCCCTGGACACCTTTTATTTCCTGATGTCCGGCGTGCTGGTGATGTGGATGGCGGCGGGCTTCGCCATGCTGGAGGCGGGCCTGGTCCGGGCCAAGAACACCACCGAAATCCTGACCAAGAACATACTGCTGTTCGCCATCGCCTGTACCATGTACCTGCTGGTGGGCTACCACATCATGTACGTGGACAACGCCGAAGGTGGCTGGCTGCCGAGCCTGGGTGGCCTGATCGGCTCCGCCGACGCCGATGCCGACCATGCCCTGGAATCCGATTTCTTCTTCCAGGTGGTGTTCGTGGCCACCGCCATGTCCATCGTTTCCGGTGCCGTGGCCGAGCGCATGAAGCTGTGGGCCTTCCTCGCCTTCTGCGTGGTACTGACCGGCTTTATCTATCCGCTGGAAGGTTACTGGACCTGGGGTGGCGGCTTCCTGTCCGAATGGGGCTTCACCGACTTCGCCGGCTCCGGCATAGTGCACATGGCCGGTGCCGCCGCCGCCCTGGCCGGGGTGCTGCTGCTGGGTGCCCGTAAAGGCAAATACGGCAAGAACGGTGAAATCCACCCCATCCCCGGTTCCAACATGCCGCTGGCGACCCTGGGTACCTTTATCCTGTGGATGGGCTGGTTCGGCTTCAACGGCGGTTCCCAGTTGCTGGTGTCCGACGTGGAAAACGCCACCGCCGTGGCCAAGATCTTCGTCAACACCAATGCCGCCGCCGCCGCCGGTGCCATCGGCGCCCTCTTCGTCACCAAGATGACCTGGGGCAAGGCGGATCTGACCATGATCCTCAACGGCGCCCTGGCCGGCCTGGTGGCCATTACCGCCGACCCGCTGTCTCCCGGCCACCTGTGGGCGGCCTGTATCGGCCTGCTGGCCGGCGTGCTGGTGGTCTATGCCATCGTCAGCCTGGACAAGCTGCGTATCGACGACCCCGTGGGTGCCATCTCGGTGCACGGCGTGTGCGGCATCTTCGGCCTGCTGCTGGTGCCGGTGGCGAACGAGGACGCCTCCCTGTGGGCCCAGATGGTCGGCATAGTGGTTATCGGCGCCTGGGTATTCTGCGCCAGCCTGCTGGTGTGGTATGTGCTCAAGCAGGTGATGGGTATCCGCGTGACCGAAGAGGAAGAGATGTCCGGCATGGACATGATCGACTGCGGCATCGATGCCTACCCCGAGTTCGTGACCGTGAAGCAGAACTGATTTTCAACGACTTGACGAGGCTGCCGAGCCTGGTTTTGGGAGACCCCTGGGTCTCCCTTTTTTTGTTGCGCGGCTTTGATCTGGCGCAAGGAAAAATCGGCACTGATGGAGAACCTTATTGCAGATGAAAATTTTTATTATTTAGATGTGGTTTGAGTGTTGATTCCCATGCGGACCCGGTTATACTGCTGAACGTTAATTATTCTCACTCAACCAAATGGAATCTGGATGATGTCAAACAAGTTGTTCCTGTCTGCCGCCGCCCTGCTGGTATCCAGCTTTACCGCCCAGGCCTTTGCCGAAGAAGTCAACGTCTACTCCAACCGTCAGGACTTCCTGATCAAGCCCATCGTCGACGAGTTCACCAAGGAAACCGGTATCAAGGTCAACCTGGTCAACATCCCCGACGGTCTGGGTGAGCGCCTGGAGCGGGAAGGTCGCCTGTCGCCGGCGGACCTGGTGCTGACCGTGGACATCAGCCGCCTGATGGAGGTGGTGGACAAGGACCTGACCCAATCGGTACAGAGCGAGGTACTGGAGCAGAACATTCCGGCCCAGTACCGGGATCCGGATGGCAAGTGGTTCGCCCTGACCACCCGTGCCCGCGTGGTCTACAGTTCCGCCGAGCGGGTGGGCAAGACCGACATCACCTATGAAGAGCTGGCCGATCCCAAGTACAAGGGCAAGGTCTGTACCCGCAGCGGCAAGCACGCCTACAACATCGGCCTGACCGCCTCCATGATCGCCGAGCACGGCACCGAATACACCAAGCAGTGGCTCGAGGGCCTCAAGGCCAACCTGGCGCAGAAACCCCAGGGTGGCGACCGGGATCAGGTCAAGGCCATCCGTGACGGCGTGTGCGACTATGCCCTGGGCAACAGCTACTACTACGGCGCCATGCTCAACGACGACACCCAGCGTGACTGGGCCGAGGCCGCCGTGGTCAATTTCCCCAACCAGGCCGATCGCGGCACCCACGTGAATATATCCGCCGTGGCCCTGACCAAGCATGCCAAGAACAAGGATGCGGCGGTCAAGCTGATGGAATACCTGGCCGGGGATCAGGCCCAGCACCTGTACGCCTCCGCCAACCATGAGCATCCGGTAAAGCCGGGCGTGGAGCCTTCAGAGCTGGTGAAGAGCTGGGGTGAGTTCAAGGCAGACGAACTGCCGCTGACCGACGTCGCAAAACATGCGAAAGAAGCCATCCAATTGATGGACGAAGTCCAATACGATCTGTAAAAAGACGGGGGCCCGTTCCCCTGTTTTGAGTGGTAGATGAAAAGACTTGGTTGGACGGTCGGCAGTTGGGCCATGGCCCTGCTGCTGACCTTGCCTATTTTGGCGTTGATCGTGGAAGCACTGTTGCCCGCGGAGGATATCTTCCGGCACCTGTGGCGCACCGTGCTGCCCGTTTATATCAACAATACCTTCTGGCTGGTGCTGCTGGTACTGGGCTTCAGCCTGATCTGCGGGGTTCCCGCCGCCTGGCTGATGGCCATGTGCGAACTGCCCGGCAAACGCTGGCTGCAATGGGCGCTGATCCTGCCCCTGGCCATGCCCTCCTATATCGTCGCCTTCGTTTATACCGACCTGCTCGATTTCTCCGGCCCGGTACAGCAGAGCCTGCGCGCCTGGTTCGGCTGGCAATCCGCCGCCGATTATTATTTTCCGCCCATCCGTAGCCTGGGCGGCGCCGTCCTGGTGCTGGGGCTGGTGCTCTACCCCTATGTCTACCTGCTGGCTCGCACCGCCTTCCTTGAACAATCCACCAGCCTGATCCAGTCCAGCCGGCTGCTGGGTTGCACCCCCTGGCAGAGTTTCAAACGGGTCAGTCTGCCCCTGGCGCGTCCCTCCATCGCCGTGGGGTTGTCGCTGGTGGCGATGGAAACCCTGGCCGACTTTGGCACCGTGCACTTCTTTGCAGTCAATACCCTGACCACGGCGGTGTACGACACCTGGCTGGGCTATGGCAGCCTCAACGCCGCCGCCAAGATAGCGGCCATGATGCTGCTGGTGGTGATGGTACTGCTCAGCCTGGAGCGAGTGAGCCGCAAGCGCCAGCAGGTGTTCCAGAAAACCATGGAGCACGAGCAGGAAACCGGCTACCGACTGACCGGCTTCCCCCGGCTGGCGGCTCTGCTGTTCTGCTGGGGGCTGGTGCTGCTCGGTTTCCTGCTGCCCTTCGTGATCCTCTGTTACCATGCGGCGCAGTATTTCGACCAGGCCTGGAACGCCCGCTTCTTCGAATACAGCATCAACAGCCTGCTGCTGTCGGGCCTGGTGGCGACCATTGCGCTGATGATGGCGCTGCTGCTGGGCATGACCCATCGCCTGAAGGGCAAGACCTATACGGTGCTGCCAATGCGGCTGGCCTCCATGGGCTACGCCCTGCCCGGCACCGTGCTGGCCATCGGTGTGCTGGTGCCGCTGACCACCCTCGATTTCGCCATCAACGACCTGGCCCTCTGGCTGGGGCTCTCCGAGCCCGGTCTGGTGCTGACCGGCACCATGACCGCCATCGCCTTCGGCTACCTGGTGCGTTTCGGCGCCATGGCGGTGGGCGCGGTGGAAAGCAGCATCAACAAGGTGTCGCCTTCCCTCGACATGGTGACCCAGACCATGGGCTACGGCCCCGGCGCCATGATCATGAAGGTGCACATGCCGCTGATCCGCAAGGGTATGCTGGCCGGTGCCCTGCTGGTGTTTATCGAGTGCATGAAGGAATTGCCGGCGGCGCTGTTGCTGCGGCCCTTCAATTTCCAGACGCTGGCGACCTACGTATACCAGTTCGTGTCCGACGAGCAGCTTGAACGGGGGGCCCTGCCCGCCATTGTGATAGTGCTGGTAGGCCTGGTCCCGCTGATTTTCTTGAACCGATCATTGGAGCAGCATCACTGATGGCGGCATTGGATGTAAACGGCATTCGCTGTAGCTACAACGGCAAACCCATACTGGATAACCTCTCCCTGTCGGTGGCTGAGAACGAGATCATGTGCCTGCTGGGGGCCAGCGGCTGCGGCAAGACCACCCTGCTGAAGGCGGTGGCCGGGCTGCTGCCGGTGACTCGGGGAGAGATCCATATCCATGGCCGGCAGATGAACGGCGCGGGCGTGGCGGTGGTGCCGGAAGAGCGCAATATCGGCATGATCTTCCAGGACTACGCCCTGTTCCCGCACCTGAATGTGGCCAGTAACGTGGCTTTCGGCCTGCAGAGCAAGGAAAGGAACAAGGCGCGCATCAAGGCCCGGGTGGCGGAGGCGCTGGAGCTGGTCAACCTGGCGGAGCTGGGCGAACGCTATCCGCACCAGCTCTCCGGCGGCCAGCAGCAGCGGGTGGCCATCGCCCGGGCGCTGATCTGCCAGCCCGGCCTGATGCTGCTGGACGAGCCCTTCTCCAATATCGATACCCAGGTGCGGATGCGCCTTATCGGCGAGATCCGCTCCCTGCTCAAGGGGCAGGGGATCAGCGCCATCTTCGTGACCCACAGCAAGGAAGAGGCCTTCGCCTTTTCCGACCAGTTGGCCCTGTTCCGCGCCGGCCATATCGAGCAGGTGGGGCGGCCCCAGGCCCTGTATCAGCATCCCCAGAGCCGGTTCGTGGCCGATTTCCTGGGGCAGGCCAACTATGTGCCCGCCACCGTGCTCGACAGCCGTACCCTGATGACCGCCATGGGGCCCATCACCAGCCAGGCGGCACTCAACGCCGGGCTCGGTACTCACGGCCAGTTGCTGCTGCGGCCCCGTCAGATCCAGCTGTCGCTCACCGAGCAGGGCAATGGCCGGGTGCTGGAGCAGCAGTTCCTCGGTGCCCACACCCGCTGCCTGGTGGATTGTCAGGGGCTGCAGCTGGAAGTGAGCATCAACGAACCCCTACCGGCGGTGAGCCAGGTCAGCGTGAGCGTGGTGCCCCATGCCCTGACCTTTTTTCCCGACAGCCAGCAGGGCCAGCGCGCCGTGGCCTAGAAACGGGGATTTGGGATCAGGGACTCGGGACTGGGCTCCCCGAGTCCCAAGTCCCTGTTTTTCCGGTTATACTGGGCCATGACCAATCACCGAGAGAGCAGGCGATGACAGCACAAGCCGGCGTTTGCGCCGAACCCAATCTTCACGCTTATTACCTGATGTTCGACATCCTGCCCGGGTGTCAGGCGGCGGTGCGCGCCGCCCTGGCCGAGGTGCCGGCCCTGTGGCGCGAACTGACCCAGGGCTATCCGGATGCCCATTTCTCCGGTCTGGTGGCGGTGGGTGACAGGGCCTGGGACGGGCTCTATCCCCGGGCCCGTCCGAGCGAGCTGGCGCCCTTCCCGGCCCAGCAGGAAGGCAAGCGGGTCGCGCCCGAAACGCCCTTCGATCTCTTCTTTCAATCGCGCGCCGATCGGCTGGACGTGCTCCATATCGCCGTGCAGCGATTGATGGCCCTGCTGGCCGACAAGGCGGAACTCAAGTACGAGCGCCAGGGCTTCCGCTACCTGGACAGCCGCGATTTTACCGGCTTTGTCGATGGCACCGAAAACCCCCAGGGCGAGCACAGGGCCGAGGTGGCGCTGGTGGCCGAGGGCCCCTTCGCCGGCGGCAGCTATGTCCATGTGCAGCACTACCGGCACAATATGGCCAAGTGGCAGCGATTGTCGGTGCAGTCCCAGGAAGATGTGTACGGGCGCACCAAGGTCGAGAACATCGAGTACGACTCGGACAAGAAGCCGCTCACCGCCCACACCAAGCGCACCAGCCTGAAGGACGGGGCGGGCAACAGCATGGAGATTCTGCGCCAGAGCATGCCCTGGGGCTCGGCCGCCGAGCAGGGCCTGGTGTTCATTTCCTGCTGTAACACCCCGCTGCACTTTACCCGTATGCTGGACAGCATGTTCCAGGCCGACGGGGCGGGGCACTTCGATCACCTGATGCTGTTCACCCAGGCCGAAACCGGCTCGGCGTTTTTCGCCCCGTCGCAAGAGTGGCTGGAAAGGCAAGGGGAGTAACCCTCATATGCGGGAAGCGGGAAGCCATCAGCGTTAAGCCGCTCGAGCCATTGGTTGATGCCGTGAAGGAATCAACCAACTAAAAAGGCTGCGCACCCTTGGCAAGGAGTCCGCAGCCTTTACCATTTACTTCCAGCTTCCAGCTTCCAGCTTCCAGCTTCCAGCTTCCAGCTTCCAGCTTCCAGCTTCCAGCTTCCAGCTCGCCGCAGGCGTCAGACGTATTGTTCGAACAGGTCCAGTACACTCTGGAACAGGGTTTCTATCGGAGTGTCCTTGGTGGGGGTGATGAAGATGGTGTCGTCGCCGGCGATGGTGCCGAGAATGCCTTCCGCCTTGCCCAGGGAGTCGAGCATGCGGGCGATCAGCTGGGCCGCGCCGGGGCTGGTGTGGATCACGATAAGGGCGCTGTTGTGATCCACGTCCAGCACCAGGTTCTTCAGCTGGCTGCTGGAGGTGGGAACCCCGAGTTCGACCGGCAGGCAATACACCATTTCCATCTTGGCGTTGCGGGTGCGCACGGCTCCGAACTTGCTGAGCATGCGGGACACCTTGGACTGGTTGATATTGTCGAATCCCAGATCCTGCAGTGCGCTCACGATTTCCGCCTGGGAGCCGAAGCGCTCTTCCTTGAGCAGGGCCTTGAAGGCCTTGATCAGTTGTTCTTGCTTTTCGTTCATCTTTTGCAGTCGACTGAGGGTGGTTGAATGGGACATATTGTCTATCCGTGGCGGGTTTTTATCAAGGAATAGTCATTTATTTTGCATAAAGATGCAAAATCAGCTTGCATTAACAGTAATGTAAAATAAAATCAGCCGAACACTCTGACAGAGGATGTGAACATAGCGCATGGGCATTGAATTCAGCGGCATTTGCAAGTCCTGGGCTGGTCAGGAAATTCTAAGCCAGGTTTCGCTTAAATGCGATGCCGGAGAGACGTTGGTTCTGCTCGGGCCCAGCGGAGCAGGAAAAAGTTCTCTGCTGCGGCTGCTGAACCTGCTGGATATTCCGGATGCCGGCACCCTGACCATAGCGGGTGAGCAGTTTTCCTTTCCCGATCCCCACCCGGGCAAGCTGCAGAAGCGGGCGCAAGCGCTGCGCTGCAAGGTGGGCATGGTGTTCCAGCAGTACCATCTGTGGCCGCACCTGACGGTGGAGCAGAACCTGCTGGAGGCCCCGCTCAAGGTGCTGGGCATGGACAAGGCCAGGGCCCGGGACAAGGTGGGCGAGCTGCTGGGCCAGCTCAAGCTGGCCGACAAGCGCCAGGCCTGGCCCGGCTCCCTGTCCGGCGGCCAGCAGCAGCGGGTGGCCATCGCCCGCGCCCTGATGATGAATCCCGAGGTGCTGCTGTTTGACGAACCCACGGCGGCACTGGATCCGGAGATCACCAAGGAGGTGGCGGAGATCATCCTGCAACTGGGAAAAACCGGCATTACCCAGGTGATCGTCACCCATGAAGTCGGCTTCGCCCGCCGGGTGGCGACCCGGGTGGCCTACCTGGAGCAGGGGCGGCTGGTGGAATACGGTGATGCCTCCCTGCTCGACCATCCCCAGACCAGGCGTCTGGCGGAATTTCTGACCCACTGATTGTGATTAAGGACGTGACCATGAAAAAATCCCTGTTGTCCCTGGCTCTGCTGGCTTCCCTTGGCGCCACCGCCGCCCAGGCGGAAGAAGTGAAGTTCGTGACCAACGCCGCCTATCCGCCGTTCGAGTTCGTGGACGAAAACAACGAAATGCAGGGCTTCGACATCGATCTGGCCAAGGCCCTGTGCGCCGTGGCCGAGCTTGAGTGCAGCTTCCACAACCAGGCCTTCGACAGCCTGATCCCCAGCCTCAAGTTCCGTCGTTACCATGCCGCCATCGCCGCCATGGACGTGACCCCGGAGCGGGCCCAGGAGGTGGACTTCAGTGACATCTACTACGAAAACTCCGCAGTGTTCGTGGCGCCGCAAGGCAAGTTCGACAGCCTGGACGAGCTGTTGAGCCAGACCGTGGGCGTGCAGAACGGCACCTCCCACCAGAAATACATCCAGGACAAGCTGGAAGGCGAGGGGCTCAAGTCCCGGCCCTACCAGAGCGTGCAGGACGCGCTGCTGGACATGACCAACGGCCGGCTGGAAGCGGTGTTCGCCGATACCGCCGTGGTGGGCGAGTGGCTGGGCAAGACCGAGGGCTACGAGGTGGTGGGTGACCTGATCACCGACGAGAACTACTTCGGCACCGGTTTCGGCATCGCCGTGACCAAGGGCAACCAGGAGCTGCTCGACAAGCTGAACCAGGGCCTGGCCGAGCTCAAGGCCAACGGTACCTACGAGAGCCTCTACCAAAAGTACTTCCCGCACTGAGATGATGACCCATCTGTTTAATGCCGCCCTGATGACCCTGGGGCTGGCATTGGTGTCCCTGGCGGCCGGCCTGGTGCTGGCCGTGCTGTTGTGCGGGGCCGAGATGAGCCGGTCGGCGTTGCTGCGCTGGCCGGCATCCGCGTTCACCACAGTGCTGCGCGGCCTGCCCGAGATACTGGTGGTGTTCTTCATCTATTTCGGCTCCACCCACCTGTTGTTCCTGCTCACCGGCCGGTACCTGGAGTTCAGCCCCTTCTGGTGCGGGGTAACGGCGCTGTCGCTGCTGTTCGCCGCCTACGCCGCCCAGACCCTGCGCGGGGCCCTGAACGCCGTGCCCCGGGGACAACGCCAGGCGGCCCAGGCGCTGGGGCTGCCGCCGCTTTACACCTTCTTTCGTATCGTGCTGCCCCAGACCTGGCGCCACGCCCTGCCGGGGCTGGGCAACCAGTGGCTGATCCTGCTGAAGGACACCGCCCTGGTGTCGCTGATCGGGGTGCACGATCTTATGTACCAGGCCAAGTCGGTGGCGGCCAGCACCTACCAGCCGTTCACCTGGTACGGCATCGCCGCCCTGATTTACCTGGCGATCACCGTGCTCAGCCAGCAGGGGCTGAAACGCCTGCAGGGGAGGGTAACCCGCTATGACTAAGTGGCTCGACTATCTGCCCGTGCTGCTGCAGGGGGTGGAGATCACCTTGATCATCACCTTTTGCGGCCTGCTGCTGGGACTGGTGATCGCCCTGGGGCTGACCTGGATCCTGGATCGCAGGGTACCCCTGCTGGCGCAACTGGCGGAAGGCTACCTGTTGCTGCTGACCGGCACCCCGCTGCTGGTGCAGATCTTTTTGGTGTACTACGGCCCGGCCCAGTTCGACTGGGTGAAAAACAGCTGGGCCTGGAGCTATCTGCGCGAGCCGATGTTCTGTGCCATACTGGCGCTCGGCATGAACGCCGGCGCCTACACCTGCCGGCTGTTCAAGGGCGCGCTGGATGCCGTGCCCAAGGGCGAAACCCTGGCCTGCCAGGCGCTCGGCATGAACGCCTGGCAGACGCTCAGCGTCAAGCTGCGCCATGCCGGCCGGCGGGTGATACCGGCCTACTCCAACGAGGTGGTGCTGGTGCTCAAGGGCAGCTCCCTGGCCAGTACCATCACCATCATGGACATCATGGGCCTGGCCCAGCGGCTCAACGGCCAGACCTACGACACCCTGACGGTGTTCGGCCTGGCCGGGGCCATCTACCTGGGACTGAACGGTCTGCTCACCTGGTTGTTCCGGCGGCTGGAAAAGCGGGCGCTGGTGTTCCAGGCCCAGGGGTGAGCCGGCCTGGTTCACAGAACCGGATTTCGGTGCCCCCCGGGCATTGTCTTTCCCCGGCGCTTTCGCTATGTTGCTAAGGCCCAAGGAAACGTATAACTACTCAATAATAAACGGAGTTCAGCTATGAAAGTTGCCGTACTCGGAGCCGCCGGTGGTATCGGTCAAGCTCTGGCCCTGCTGTTGAAAAACCACCTGCCCGCCGGTTCTGATTTAAGCCTGTACGATATCGCCCCCGTGACTCCCGGCGTTGCCGCCGATCTGAGCCACATCCCCACCCCGGTGAAGGTGGTGGGCTTCAGCGGCGAGGATCCCTCTCCCGCCCTGGAAGGCGCCGACATCGTGCTGATCTCCGCCGGTGTGGCCCGCAAGCCGGGCATGGACAGGGCCGACCTGTTCAACGTGAACGCCGGTATCGTCAAGAACCTGATCGAAAAAGCCGCCGCCGCCTGTCCCCAGGCCTGCATCGGCATCATCACCAACCCGGTGAACACCACTGTGCCGATCGCCGCCGAAGTGCTGAAGAAGGCCGGCGTGTACGACAAGAACAAGCTGTTCGGCATCACCACCCTGGACGTGATCCGGGCCGAAACCTTCGTGGCCGAAGCCAAGGGCCTGGACGTGACCCAGGTCAAGGTGCCGGTGATCGGCGGCCACAGCGGCGTGACCATACTGCCGCTGCTGTCCCAGGTGGAAGGCGTGTCCTTCTCCGACGAGGAAATCGAAAAGCTGACCTACCGCATCCAGAACGCCGGTACCGAAGTGGTGGAAGCCAAGGCCGGTGGCGGTTCCGCCACCCTGTCCATGGGCCAGGCTGCCTGCCGTTTCGCCCTGTCCCTGGTCAAGGCCATGCAGGGTGAAGCCAACGTGGTGGAATGCACCTATGTGGACGGCGGCAGCGAGCACGCCCAGTTCTTCGCCCAGCCGGTGCTGCTTGGCAAGAACGGCGTGGAGAAGGTGCTGCCCTACGGCGCGGTCAGCGCTTACGAGCAGGCCGCGATGGATGGCATGCTGGAAACCCTGCGCGGCGATATCGAGAAAGGCGTCGAGTTCGTCAACCAGTAAGGCGACGGTACCGTCTGACACCAAAAGGGAGCTTCGGCTCCCTTTTTGCGTTCAGGCAACCTGATTTGAACGGTGGCACTATCCCTATTTCTCTTTTTTTGCGTGTCGAAGCAAGTAATCGACGCAAGGCAATTGCAATCTGGCGCTTTGCTTTTTATTGTAGCTGACTCGATTCAGCCTTCGGGCCGAGCACCGAGCCGTTACCCATGCCGACAGTGCAGCGCCGCCGGTTTGGGTAACCGCTTTGCTTCTTCTAACTTTATGACTCCACTTTCCGCAGGTAATGCTATGAACTCAGTGAACCCCCTCGATACCCGGGCCTGGCAGCAGCTTGGCGAGCTGGCGCAAACCGAGCGCACCCTTTCCACCCTGTTCGCCGAGGATCCGGAGCGGGCGCGCCGCTACAGCCTGGAGCTGGCACAGTGCCTCAAACTCGATTTTTCCAAGAACCTGATCGACGATAAGGTGCTGGGCGCCCTGCTGGCCCTGGCCGAGGAGACCGGGCTGCGCGACAACATCAAGGCGCTGTTCGCCGGCGAGACCATCAACCGCACCGAAAACCGGGCGGTATTCCACATGGCGCTGCGCAACCGGGCCGAGGAGCCCATGCCCCTGGCCGACGGCACCGACGTCATGCCCCAGGTGCGGGCGGTGCTGGCGCAGATGAAGGCGTTCTGCGCCGCGGTGCGCGGCGGCGGCTGGACCGGTTTCGACGGCCGGCCCATTCGTGACGTGGTCAACATCGGCATCGGCGGCTCGGATCTCGGCCCTTACATGGTGAGCGAGGCGCTCAAGCCCTACCATGGCGAGCTGCGGCTGCACTTCGTGTCCAACGTGGATGGCGCCCACCTGGCCCAGACCCTGCAAGGGCTGGACCCGGCCACCACCCTGTTTATCGTCGCCTCCAAGACCTTCACCACCCAGGAGACCATGACCAACGCCTTCAGCGCCCGGGAATGGCTGCTGGCGGCGGCCGGGGACACCTCCGCCACCGCCAAGCACTTCGTGGCCTTGTCCACCAATGCCGCCAAGGTGGCCGAGTTCGGCATCGACACCGCCAACATGTTCGCCTTCTGGGAATGGGTGGGCGGCCGCTTCTCCCTGTGGTCCGCCATCGGCCTGCCGGTAGCCCTGGCCATCGGCTTCGAGGGTTTCGAGCAGCTGTTGTCCGGCGCCTGGGAGATGGATCAACACTTTAAGACGGCGCCGCTGGAGGCCAACATGCCGGTGCTGCTGGGGCTGCTCGGCATCTGGTACCGCAACTTCCTCAACGCCCCTTCCGAGGCGATACTGCCCTACGACCAGTGCCTGCACCGGCTGCCCGCCTACCTGCAGCAGGCGGTGATGGAGTCCAACGGCAAGTCGGTGGATCGCAACGGCCAACCGGTCGGCTATCACACCTCGCCCATCGTCTGGGGGGAGCCGGGCACCAACGGCCAGCATTCCTTCTACCAGCTGCTGCACCAGGGGACCCACCTGATCCCGGCGGACTTCATTATGCCGGCCCAGAGCCATTACCCCCTGGGCGATCACCATGCCAAGCTTATCGCCAACTGCCTGGCCCAGAGCCGGGCCCTGGCCTTCGGCCAGTCCGAGCAGGAGCTGCGCGCGCAGGGCGAGCAGCCGGAGCTTATTCCCTTCAAGGTGCACAAGGGCAATTCGCCTTCCAACACCCTGCTGCTGCCCAAGGTAACGCCCCACACCCTGGGGGCGCTGATCGCCCTCTACGAACACAAGATCTTCGTGCAGGGCGCGATCTGGAATATCTTCAGCTTCGATCAGTGGGGCGTGGAGCTCGGCAAGAAGCAGGCCAGCGTGCTGCTGCCCTGCATCACCGGCGACGGCGACACCAGCAGCCTGGATGCCTCGACCCGCAGCCTGCTGGCCCAGCTGAAAGACTGGGCCTGAGGGGAGCCGGAAGCTTGAGGCCGGAAGCGGGAAGAATAAACTGCTAGCTTCTAGCTTCTAGCTTCTAGCTTCTAGCTTCTAGCTTCCTTCCCCACGCAAAGCCTGTTATGTTACCTGTAACATCACAGGCTTTTTGCATTTATATGACCAAGAAGAAAAGACCCACACTGCAGGACGTGGCCGACCGGGTCGGGGTGACCAAGATGACGGTCAGCCGCTACCTCAAGGATCCGGCCCAGGTGTCCGCCGCCGCCGGCGAGAAGATAGCCCTGGCCCTGGACGAGCTCGGTTATATCCGCAACCGGGCGCCGGACATCCTTTCCAACGCCAAGAGCCACGCCATCGGCGTGCTGCTGCCCTCGCTGACCAACCAGGTGTTCGCCGAGGTGCTGCGCGGCATCGAGCAGGTGACCGAGGCGGCCGGCTATCAGACCATGCTGGCCCACTACGGCTACAGCGCCAAGGTGGAGGAGGAGCGCATCGCCTCGCTGCTGTCCTACAACGTGGACGGCCTTATCCTGTCCGAGAGCTACCATACCGCCCGTACCCTCAAGATGATCCAGACCGCCGGGGTGCCGGTGGTGGAGATCATGGATGTGTGCTCTTCCTGCATCGAGCAGGCGGTGGGTATCGACAACATCGCCGCCGCCCGGGCCATGGTGGAGGCGATGATAGCTCGTGGTTATCGCCATATCGTCTACCTCGGCGCCCGCCAGGACGTGCGCACCCTGCAGCGCCAACAGGGCTACGCCGCCGCCATGCAGCTGCACGGCCTGATGCCGCGCTCGCTGCTGACCGAACGTGCCTCTTCCTATTCCCTGGGGGCGGATCTGCTGGCCGAGGCACTGGACAAATACCCGGAGCTGGACGGCATCTTCTGCACCAACGACGATCTGGCGGTGGGCGCCATCTTCGAGTGCCAGCGCCGGGGCATAGCGGTGCCGGGGCGGATCGGCGTGGCCGGCTTCCACGGCCACGATATCGGCCAGGCGATAGTGCCCAGGCTGGCCAGCGTGATCACCCCGCGCAAGGCCATGGGGCAGGTCGCCGCCGAGCGGCTGCTGGCCCGGCTGCGCGGCGAGCCCATCGGTGAGCGCACCCTGGATCTGGGCTTCGAACTGAAGCTGGGAGAAAGCCTGTGAAGCCGGAAGCCTGAAGCTTTAAGCCGGAAGAAATTAAAAAGCCGCTTCCAACCCGAAGCGGCTTTTAACGTCATTTAGCTTCCAGTGCCGTAGGGCCCATTTCAATGGGCCATTCCCGCAGTGCCGCTATGATTCGGTCGAATAAATTCGACCCTACAAGCGATGTACTTCCGGCTTTCAGCCTTTTACCGCCGCCACCGCGTCCGCGGCCAGGCGGGTGATGCCGTCCCAGTCCTTGGCGGCGACCAGCTCCGCCGGCAGCATCCAGGAGCCGCCCACCGTCATCACCGACTTCACCGCCAGGTAGTCCCTGGCATTGGCGGCGCTGACACCGCCGGTGGGGCAGAAGCGCAGTTGGGGCAGGGGGCCGGCCAGGGCCTTCAGCGCCTTGGCGCCGCCGTTGATTTCCGCCGGGAAGAACTTGAGGTGGGTGTAGCCCAGCTCCAGTGCCTGCATGGCCTCGGAGGGGGTGGCGATGCCGGGCATCAGCGGCACCGGGCCGGCCTTGGCGTGCTTGAGCAGGGCCGGGGTGAAGCCGGGGGTGATCACGAATTTGGCGCCGGCGGCCACGGCGGCGTCGTATTGCGCCACGTTGAGCACGGTGCCGGCGCCCACCAGGGCCTCGGGCAGCTCGCGGGCGATGGCGCGGATGGCGTCCAGCGCCGCGGCCGAGCGCAGGGTCACTTCAAACACCGTGATGCCGCCGGCAGCCAGGGCCTTGGCCAGGGGCACGGCATCGGCGGCGTCTTCCACCACCATCACCGGAACCACGGGGGAGGCGGAAAAGACGTCGGCGGGGGATAGGGTCCAGCTCATGGGTTACTCCTGATAAAAGATAGAGGCGCCGGTTTCCGCACTGGAAACCTGGCGGCGGAACAGGGCGAACAGCTCGCGGCCCAGGCCGCTCTGCTCGCCGGTCAAGTCCGGTTGCAGCGGGCTGCGCTGCTCGAGCGCGGCCTCGGTGAACAGCCGGCCGCTGGCGGCGTCCAGGGTGATGATATCACCGTCGCGCAGCCGGCCCAGGGGGCCGCCCTTGGCGGCTTCCGGGGTGATATGGATGGCCGCCGGGATCTTGCCCGAGGCGCCGGACAGGCGGCCGTCGGTGACCAGGGCCACCTTGAAGCCGGCCTTCTGGATATTGCCGAGGATGGGCATCAGCATGTGCAGCTCGGGCATGCCGTTGGCGCCCGGCCCGTTGTGGTGCACCACTACTATGACATCCCGGTTGAGCTCGCCGTTCTGGTAGGCGCGCTCAACCGCATGCTGGCTGCTGAACAGGGCGGCGGGGGCGGTGATGAGCTGGTGCTCGGGCGCCACGGCGCTGACCTTGATCACCCCCCGGCCCAGGTTGCCGTCCAGCACCCGCAGGCCGCCGCTGACGCTGAACACCGTGTCCTGGGGCGGGATCACCGCCGGATCCCGGGTTTCCGGCACCGCTTGCCAGGCCAGTTGCTCCCCTGCCAGCATCGGCTGGCGGAAATAGTCCTCGAGCCGGCCGAACATGGGGGTGGCGTCCCTGTGCAGCAGGCCGCGTTCGGCCAGCTTGTGCAGCAGCAGGGGCACGCCGCCCGCCTGCTGGAAGGCGTTGATGTCCGCCGGGCCGTTGGGGTAGACCCGGGCCAGCAGGGGCACCACCTCGGAGAGATCGCTGAAATCGTCCCAGCTCAGCACCAGGCCCGCGGCCCGCGCCACCGCCACCATGTGCAGGGTGTGGTTGGTGCTGCCGCCGGAGGCGAGCAGGGCGATCAGGCCGTTGACCAGGCCCTTTTCGTCCACCACCTCGGCAAGCGACCGGTAGTGGCCGCTGCCCTGGATCTGGCCGGCGAGGCGCAGGGCGGCGTGTTCGGTCAGCGCCCGGCGCAGGGCCGAGTGCGGGTGCACGAAGGCGGAGCCGGGCAGCATCAGGCCCATGGCCTCGAACACCAGCTGGTTGGTGTTGGCGGTGCCGTAGAAGGTGCAGGTGCCGGGGGAGTGGTAGGCGTTGCACTCCATCTCCAGCAGCGCTTCCTTGCCCACTTCACCGGCGGCGTATTGCTGGCGTACCTTGACCTTTTCGTCGTTGCTGATGCCGGTGGCCATGGGGCCGGCGGGCACGAAGGCGGTGGGCAGGTGGCCGAAGCTGAGGGCGCCGATCAACTGGCCCGGGGCTATCTTGTCGCAGATGCCGAGCAGAAGGGTGGCGTCGAAGGTGTTGTGGCTGAGCGACAGGGCGGTGGCCTGGGCGATGACGTCGCGGGAAAACAGCGACATGTCCATGCCCGGCTGGCCCTGGGTGACGCCGTCGCACATGGCCGGCACGCCGCCGGCCACCTGGGCGCTGTGGCCCTGCTTCGCCAGCACCCGCTTGAGCTGCTCCGGGTAGCCGGCATAGGGCTGGTGCGCCGACAGCATGTCGTTGTAGGCGCTGACGATGGCGACGTTGGCGCTGGTCAGGTCGAGGATGCGCTGTTTCTGCTCCGGGCCGCAGGCGGCCACCGCGTGGGCCAGATTGCCGCAACTGAGGCTGGCCCTGTGTTTGCCCTGTTCGGCCTGGGCCTGCATCCGGGCCAGGTAGTCTTCGCGTACCGCCCGGCTGCGCTCGAGGATGCGGTCGGTGACCCGGCGGACGACGGAGTGGAGTTCAGTTGACATGGGCTTCTCCCTTGATGGCGGCGAGGGCGCGGTTGACCACGTCGTCGAAGTCGCCGTCGATGCTGATGAAGGTGACGTCGGGCTCGTCGGCGCCGGGGCGTTCCAGCACCTCGAACTGGTTCTGCAGCAGGGACTCGGGCATAAAGTGGCCGTTGCGCCGGCGCAGCCGGGCCAGGATCAGCGAAAAGTCGCCGTCGAGAAAGAGAAAGCGCACCCGATCGTTGCCGGCGCGGATGCTGTCGCGATAGTCGCGCTTGAGTGCGGAGCAGACGATGATCCCGGTTTCGCCTTTCTGGCGGATACTGAACACGGCGTCGCGGATCCGCTCCAGCCAGGGCGCCCTGTCCTCGTCGCCGAGCGGTATGCCCTCGGCCATCTTGAGGATATTGGCCCTGGGGTGCAGGTCGTCACCGTCGATAAACTTGGCGCCCAGCGCCCGGGCCAGGGCGGCCCCCACGCTCGACTTGCCGCAGGCGGTGACGCCCATCACTATGATGCTTTCTCCAGTCATGTTGACCTCTGTCCCTACTGATAATCTTGCCCTGGGGTGAATGAGATACACTCTATCAGGTTACGGGTAACATGTTACCAGTAACTTTTAAAAATGTGAGCTGACACACAATGACAACAACAGGCGAACCGGTCGACAATGCCGGTAAAACAAGAGCGATTTTAATGTAATTTGTTTTTAATCAGTATCTTGTGTTTTATTTTCGGCTGTCGACACAGCGTTTATGATTTGCGTTTTTTTGAGCCCTGTCCCATTTTTTAACTTTATCGTCACCTGGGGGTTGGTGCTTTTTTGTGGTTACGCGTAACATGTTACTGGTAACTTCCCACTAGGCAATGGAATGGAGTAGAAGCCATGGCGGAGATGTCCCCTAAACCCGTGTCCCTGCTGCGCCGCGCGGCGGAGGCCATGCTGGCCGTCAGCATGTTCGGCATGGTGTGTGCCGTGTTCCTGAACGTGGTGCTGCGTTATCTGTTCAACACCGGCCTGGCCGGCTACGAGGAGTTGTCCCGCCTGCTGTTTGTCTGGCTGGTGTGCATCGGCGCCGTGCTGGCCACGGTCGACAACCAGCACCTGCGCTTCGATCTGGTGGTGGACCGGCTGCCGGCGCCGGCCAGGTTACTGTGCCGCTGGTTGAGCCGGCTCCTTATCGGATGGGCCCTCTACCACCTGCTGGTGGGCGCCTGGGCCCAGATCCTGGTGGGCATCGACAGCCGCAGCCCGGTGCTGGGCTACCCCCTGGGGCTGGCCGCCGCCGCCGTCTTCACCATGGCCGCCTGCATGGCGGTGCTGCTGCTGCGCGAGATGGCGCGGGAGCTGTTCTGCCGTCGCGCCGCCGGTTGCGAGCCGGCCTCAACCCAGTCCGCCAAGTAAGGAGTACCCCATGTCCATCGCAATCTTCCTGGCGGTTCTGTTCAGCTCCATGAGCATCGGCGTGCCCATCGCCTTCGCCCTGATGCTGACCGCCCTGGCGCTGATGATCCAGCTCGACTTCTTCGACGCCCAGCTGCTGGCGCAGAACGTGCAGGCGGGCTTCGACAACTTCCCCCTGCTGGCGGTGCCCTTCTTCGTGCTGGCCGGCGAGCTGATGACCGCCGGCGGCCTGTCGCGCCGCATCGTGGACCTGGCCCGGGTCTATTTCGGTCATGTGCGCGGCGGCCTGGGCTACGTGGCCATCGGCGCCTCTGTGCTGCTGGCCTCCATGAGCGGTTCGGCCATCGCCGACACCGCCGCCCTGGCCACCCTGCTGCTGCCGATGATGCGCCGCCAGGGCTACCCGCTCGGCAGCAGCGGCGGCCTGATCGCCTCCGGCGGCATCATCGGCCCCATCATTCCGCCGTCCATGCCCTTTATCATCTACGGGGTGACCACCAACACCTCCATCAGCCAGCTGTTCCTGGCGGGTATCGCGCCCGGCATCATGATGGCGGTGGCCATCGCCGTCGCCTGGGGCTGGATAGTGCGCGGCAAGGAGCTGCCGGTGGAGGAAAAGGCCAGCTGGAAGGAGCGCGGCCGGGTGATGCGCCGCAGCATCTGGGCCCTGTTGCTGCCGGTGATCATCGTCGGCGGCCTGCGCGGCGGCATCTTCACCCCCACCGAGGCGGCGGTGGTGGCGGCGGTCTACGCCCTGATCATCACCACCCTGGTGTACCGGGAGCTGGATCTGAAAGGGGTATACAAGGTGCTGATCGACGCCTCCAAGACCACGTCCGTGGTGATGTTCCTGGCCGGTGCCGCCATGGCGTCCTCCTACATGATCACCCTGGCGGATCTGCCGCGCCAGCTGATCGACCTGTTCGAGCCGGTACTGGGCAGCCCCATGCTGTTTATGGCGTTGGTGGTGCTGTTCCTGCTGGTGATCGGCATGGTGATGGATCTCACCCCCGCCATCCTGATCCTGGCGCCGGTGCTGGCGCCCATGGCCGCCGCCGCCGGGGTGCACCCGGTGTACTTCGGTCTCATCTTCATCATGTCCGGCTGTATCGGACTGATCACCCCGCCGGTGGGCACTGTGCTCAACGTGGTCTCCGGCGTGGGCAACATGAAAATGGAAGCGGTGGTACGGGGCGTTATGCCTTTCATCGTCGCCTATTTCACGCTGCTGGCACTGCTTATCCTGTTCCCGCAGCTGGTACTCTGGCCACTGAGCTGGCTGTCCTGACCTCACCAACCAATAGGGATTTGTGTTATGAAACTGAAAGCACTTGTACTGTCCGGCCTGATCGGCCTGGTGTCCGCCAACGCCATGGCGGCCGACATTCAGTCACGGATGATCCGTTTCGGCTATGGTCTGAACGAAGACTCCAACCAGGGTCGGGCGGTGCAGAAATTCGCCGCCGAGGTGGGCAAGCTGTCCGGTGACAAGATGAAGGTGCGCGCCTTCGGTGCCGCCACCCTGGGCTCGGATCTGCAGATGCAGCAGGCCCTGCTGGGCGGCGCCCAGGAGATGATGGTGGGCTCCACCGCCACCCTGGTCGGCATAGTGCCGGAAATGGCCATCTGGGATACCCCCTTCCTGTTCAACAATGCCGAGGAAGCCGACGCCGTGCTCGACGGCCCCGTGGGTGAGAAGGTGATGGCAAAACTGGAAGAGAAGGGGCTGGTCGGCCTGGTTTACTGGGAAAACGGCTTTCGCAACCTGACCAACAGCCGTCGTCCGGTGACCAGCCTGGAAGACATGGACGGCATCCGCCTGCGGGTGATGCAGAACAACGTCTTCCTCGACAGCTTCAAGGCGCTGGGCGCCAACGCCGTGCCCATGGCGTTTTCCGAGCTGTTTACCGCGCTCGAAACCCGCACCGTGGACGGCCAGGAAAACCCCTACAACACCATCCTCTCCAGCAAGTTCTACGAGGTGCAGAAGTACCTGACCGTGACCAACCACGTCTACAGCCCCTGGATAGTGCTGGTGAGCAAGAAGTTCTGGGACAAGCTGTCCGACGACGAGCGCCGGGTGCTCGAGCAGGCCGCCGCGGCCTCCCGCGACTTCGAGCGTCGCGATACCCGGGAAGAGGCCGCCTGGGCCCTGGCCGAGCTGAAGGAAAAGGGCATGGAAGTGAATGAACTGGACGCGGCCCAGGTGGATCGCATGCGCGAGCGCCTGACCGAGGTCAACCAGGGCATCGCCAAGGAAGTGGGCCAGCAGCTGTGGGACGACGTACAGGCCGAACTGCAGAAGATCCGCGGCTGATACTGCCTTGATCCTGTACCTTGAAGGCGCCCGCGGGCGCCTTTTTAAATAACTGATCCTAATAGTGCTACATCGACTGGGCCCCGCACGCAGACTCGCCGTGAACCCATCCCTGGGGGCTCCGCCGCGCCATCCCTGGCGCGGAGGGTCTGCTTAGCGGAACCCAGTCGCCGCCGACAGTGATTTACTATTCGGAACAGCTATTTAAGTGCTTTATGCTCCTGATGGCGTCGGCCCAGTATCCTCCCCATAGTCCCTCTGCTGCTTGACGGCTCCATCCCCAGACGGCGTCGGGGCTTGAAAGAGACAACAGGGATGGCCTCCGCCGACCGTCACATGCCAAGGATGGCATGTGCGAGCGTACAGGGAGGTATTCACAGCGTGTCGTCGGAGGTCGCCCTGTTGTCTCTTTGCTACGGTTACCGCAAACAACAGCCAGATTAACCATTCATGGCCCGGCCCACCTTGGAGCCGTTTTCCCGCCCCAGTTGCTGGCTTATCCAGTGGCCCGTTTCCACCAGCCTGGCCAGATCCACCCCCGTTTTGAAGCCCAGCCCGTGCAGCAGGTAGACCAGGTCCTCACTGGCCAGGTTGCCGGAGGCGCCCCGGGCATAGGGGCAGCCGCCCAGGCCCGCCACCGAGCAGTCGACGATGCGCACCCCTTCTTCCAGCACGGCGTAGAGGTTGGCCAGGGCCTGGCCGTAGGTGTCGTGGAAGTGGGCGGCGAGCCGCTCTATCGGCACCTCCCGGCGCACCGCCGCCAGCATGGCCCTGGCCTTGCCAGGGGTACCGGTGCCGATGGTGTCGCCGAGGGAAATCTCGGCACAGCCCATCCGGTACAGGGCCCCCGCCACCCGGGCCACGGCATCGGGGCTGATGTCGCCCTCGTAGGGGCAACCGAGCACGGTGGACACATAGCCCCGCACCCGGACCCGCCGGGCCCAGGCCTCGGCCAGCACGGGCGTGAAGCGCGCCAGGCTCTGCTCGATGGAGCAGTTGATGTTCTTCTGGCAGAACGACTCGGAGGCGGCGGTGAACACCGCCACCTCGTCGGCGCCGGCGGCCAGGGCCGCCTCCAGCCCCCTGAGATTGGGGGTGAGCGCCGAGTAGACCACCCCGGCTTTGCGGCGGATCCCGGCCAGCACGGCGGCGCCGTCGGCCATTTGCGGCACCCACTTGGGCGAGACGAAACTGGCCGCCTCTATATGCCGCAGGCCGCAGTCGGCCAGCCGCTCGACCAGGGCTATCTTGATCTCGGTGGGGACCAGGACGGCCTCGTTCTGCAGCCCGTCCCGCGGGCCCACCTCCACCAGCTTGACCCTATCCATCCGCTCCCTCCAGCCGCAGCAGTTCGTCCCCTTCGCTTACCTGGTCGCCTTCCCGGCAGAAAATGTCCGCCACCCTTCCGGCGGCGGGGGCGCGCAGGGGGTGCTCCATCTTCATCGCCTCCAGCACCAGCAGGGTCTGGCCGGCGACGACGGTGTCGCCCACCGCCACCCGCAACTGGCCGATGATCCCGGGCATGGGCGCCCGGAGGCCGGCCTGATGCCCGGCCTGGTGCCGGGCGACCTCAAGCGGGGCCAGGCGCAGGTCGTGGCGCTCGCCCCGGTGGAACAGCCACAACTGGTCGGCGTGGCGGGCGCAATGGCAGGCCAGGGCCTCGCCATCCAGTTCCGCCTGCAGCCGGTCGCCGTCGAGGCGGGGACTGAGGGGGTGGCAAAGGGGCCCCTACTTCCCCCCACCGCCCCCCGCGGCGGGCTCCAGCCCCCACCCGCGCCGCCCCCCCCCCTCTCGCCCCCCCCCCTCCCCGCTGGGTGGGCCGGTCTCCCCACCCCCCCCGGGGCCCGCCACGGGGGGGGGCCTCCCCTTTCGTCCCACTCGCCCCCCCCCGGCCTCCGGCCCGCGCCGCG
>NZ_NMUO01000055.1 GCF_002237365.1 Zobellella denitrificans | reverse complement strand
GACGGAGGATTCCCCCCCCTTTGCCTGCGGGCATGATGAGACCAATGACAATAACCCCGTGAGCCAGGTCCGAATGACATTCGATACCCGATCTTCAAGTCTGCCCCGTAACGCGACCCTGTATCGCGTGGACAGCGCCCACTTCTTCGACGGTGACGGCGACGGTCGGGGCGATCTGGCCGGGGTGTTGCTACAACTGGATTATTTTACCCGACTGGGGGTGGATGGGTTGGTACTGACCCGGCATGACCGGCGTGGTCTTGCGGAGGGATATTGGCAGGCGATCGCGGATCGGCTGCAACAGGCGGGATTATCACTTTGGCTGGAAGAATACCGGCACTACCGCTCCTGGCCACAAGGGCAGATCCTGCCCCTGTGCACCCTGGTCGATCACGGCCCCGTCGGGCTGACCCACTGGCTGGAAAAACGGGCCCAGGGCGGAGCGGCGATCTGGGCCACCGGCGGCCAGGATCTGGCCCGGGTGGTCAGCCGCTGCGGCGGTGGCGATCTCAAGGTCGCCCTGCCCTACCTGGCGCTGCTGGCCTGCCTGCCCGGCCCCGTCAGCCTGTGGCAGGGAGAAGAGCTGGGCCTGCCCCACGCCGCCGAACTGGGAGATACCCGGGGCAACCGCAGCCCCCTGCCCTGGGTCGAGTATCCCGAGCAACCGTCCCATCCCATGCAACGGCGGGTCGCCGCCGAGCACAGGGCCATGGCCGTCAGTCGCCAGGAGCAGGAGCCCGACTCCCCCCTTAACCAGTGCCGCCGGCTGCTGCAGTGGCGCCGCCGGCAGCCGCTGGTGGCCAATGGCCGGATCGACGTGACCGGCCTGCACGATGGCCTGCTGTGGGTACGGCTGGTGGGAGAACAGCCATCGCTGACCGTCGTGCTCAACCTGCTGCCCTATCGCCAACACCATCATCTTCCCCCGCAAACCCGCGGCTGGCAAGCGGAGCTGACCCTCGGCCAGGCCGAGATGAGCGACGACCATACACTGAACCTTGGCGGTTTCGCCGCCGCCATCGTCAGGCCCAAGGAACAGGAGTAATTCATGGCCAATGTCACCCTGCACAATGTGTGCAAATCATACGGAGACGTCCATATCTCCAGGGATATCAACCTGGAGATCCACGACGGCGAGTTCGTGGTGTTTGTCGGTCCGTCCGGCTGCGGTAAATCCACCCTGCTGCGCATGATTGCCGGCCTGGAAGAGATCACCTCGGGAGAACTGCAGATCGGTGAAGCCCGCATGAACGAGGTGCAGCCCTCGGAGCGGGGCGTGGGCATGGTGTTCCAGTCCTACGCCCTCTATCCGCACCTGTCGGTGGCCGACAATATGTCGTTCGGGCTCAAGCTGGCCGGCGCCCCCAAGGCGGAGATCCGGCAGCGGGTCAACCACGCCGCCGAAATCCTGCAACTGGCCCATCTGCTGGAGCGCCGTCCCAAGGAGCTGTCCGGCGGCCAGCGCCAGCGGGTGGCCATCGGCCGCACCCTGGTGGCCGAGCCCCGGGTGTTCCTGCTCGACGAACCGCTGTCCAACCTGGACGCCGGCCTGCGGGTGCAGATGCGCATTGAAATCGCCCGCCTGCACAAGCGGCTGAAGAGCACCATGATCTACGTCACCCACGATCAGGTCGAGGCCATGACCCTGGCCGACAAGATAGTGGTGCTGGAGGCTGGCCGGGTGGCCCAGGTGGGCAGGCCGCTCGAACTCTACCACTACCCCGCCAACCGCTTCGTCGCCGGCTTTATCGGCTCGCCCAAGATGAACTTCCTGCCGGTGAAGGTGACCGCCGCCGAGGCCGGGCGAGTGGAGATAAGTACCAACGACACCCGCTTCTGGATCCCGGTGGACGGTCGCGCCGTGCAGGAAGGCGCCAATATGTCGCTCGGCATCCGCCCCGAACACCTGCTGCCCGCCGCACAGGCATCGGTCCGCCTTAGCGGCGAAGTACAGGTGGTGGAGCAACTGGGCAACGAAACCCAGATGCACATTCGCATCCCCGCCCTCAAGAGCAACCTGATTTACCGGCACAACGACGTGCAACTGGTGGAGGAAGGCCAATTGCTGGAGATAGGCATTGCGCCCGAGCGCTGCCACCTGTTCCACGAAGACGGCCGGGCCTGCCGCCGGCTACATCCCGAGCCCGGTGTCTGACCGCACCGATACGACACAACCCTTTTATCAAGCAAGCAAGGCCGACCAGGGAATGGTCCCTGCACCAGGCCAACAAGGAGAACTCAAATGAACAAATGGCGTTTACTTCCCGTTGCATCCGCCGTGGCGGCAGCAGTCATGGCTACCCAGGCCATGGCGGTGGACTTTCGCGGCTATGCCCGTTCCGGTATCGGCTGGACCGGCGGCGGCGGTGAACAGCAGTGTTTCGCCGCCACCGGCGCCGCTGCCAAGTACCGCCTCGGCAACGAATGCGAAACCTACGCCGAACTGAAGCTGGGCAAGGAATTGTGGGCCGAGGGTGGCAAGAGCTTCTACTTCGACACCAACCTGGCCTACGCCATTTCTCAGCAGAACGACTGGGAACAGGTCGAGCCTGCCTTCCGAGAGGTCAACGTCCAGGCCCGCAACGTCTTCGACGCCCTGCCGGGCGCCACCCTGTGGGCGGGCAAGCGCTTCTATCAGCGTCATGACGTGCACATGCTCGATTTCTACTACTGGGATATCTCCGGCCCCGGCGCCGGCCTGGAAAACGTCGACCTCGGCTTCGGCAAGCTGTCGCTGGCGGTCACCCGCAACACCGAGGAAGGCGGCGCCGCCAGCTTCGGGAGCGATGACAACGCCTATAACAACGTTTTCGACCTCCGCCTGGCTGGCCTGCAGACCAACCAGGACGGAAACCTGGAACTGGGCCTGGATTACGGACGCGCCGGCACCGCGAAAGACGCCTCCCTGGATCCGGACGCCACCAAGGACGGCTACATGCTTACCGCCCAGCACACCCAGGGCAACTTCTTCGGCGGCTTCAACAAGTTCGTGGCGCAATACGCCACCGATTCCATGACCTCCTGGAATTCAGGCCACTCACAAGGTGCCAGCACCAGCAACCACGGCAACATGCTACGCCTGATCAACCACGGTGTGGTACAGCCCGCCAGCGACTGGGAGCTGATGTACGTGGCCCTGTACCAGGATATCGATCTGGACAACAACAACGGCAGCACTTGGTACTCGGCGGGCGTGCGCCCCATGTACAAGTGGAGCAACACCATGAGCACCCTGCTCGAGCTGGGCTATGACAACGTCAAGGACCAGGCCAGCGGCAAGCGCAACGATCAGATGAAATACACCCTGGCCCAGCAGTGGCAGGCCGGCGACAGCATCTGGGCCCGCCCGGCCATCCGCCTGTTCGCCACCTACGCCGACTGGAACGACAAGTGGGGCGATCGTGCCGGTACCCCTGAAGCGAGCGACGGCGAAGTGACCTTCGGCGTGCAGATGGAAGCCTGGTGGTAAACCCCTTGGAGCGCGGGCGGCTCGTCCGCGCTCCCGGATTTTTTCGATCATAGGGCACCACTACAGATAGGAGGCATCATGAACAAAACGCTAGTCGCCTTGTGCCTGTTCGGCGCCGTGCTGGCCGCCCGGCCCGTGGCGGCGGCCGAGGCACCGCAGGACTTGCCGACCATCGGCCAGCAGCAGCTTGCCGCCCTGCAATGGCAGCCACTGAACCCACCGGTCACCGAAACCCTCGTGCTCGATGACGCCGGCCCCCGGCTCGACACCGGACTGGGCGAAGGGCCGGTCGCGGCCTTCACCCTGCCCGCCGACCGGGGCACCCTGGAGCTCACCCTGCACAGCCTGGTGAACGAGCACAATCAGGTCTTCGCCCCCAATGTGCTGGTGCTGGATGAACAGCTGCGGCCCGCCGCCTTCTATCCCGCCGACGCCTTTCCCTTCGCCTCCGGCCGGCTGCTGCTGGACAACCGGCTGGCAGGCAGCATCAGGTTGACGCCCATGCCGGGGCAACAACGGATCCATATACTGGTGTTCACCCGGAGCGAAGACCTGGCCCGCCATACCATGATGCCCCACCCGGCCAAGGTGCATGCCCAGGCCATCGGCAACCAGCCGCCGGCCATCCCGGATGTGCGGGTGTCCCATCAGCCCCAGGGCAAGCTGCAACTGAAGGTGGCGGCCGAGCAGAAGCAGGGTGCCGTGGTCATAGGTCCGCAGCCGCTGGCGGCAACAGCAGCCAGTCCGGCCGCAGCGCCCCAGCCCGAAACCGAAGCCTACTTTACCCAGGCCATCCGCGCCGCCGCCGGCCAGGGGGATATCGACAAGGCCCTGCGCCTAATGGAGGAAGCAGAACGGCTGGGCATCGATGCCGCCCGCCGCACCTTTGTGGAGGCGGTGAAATAACCCGTCTGTCCGCTAAGTTCCTTGTGTTTGGGTGTGCATAGCACACCCTTTTTTCATCCATGCCGGCAGCACCACCCGCCCCCAGGCACAAAAACTGTGATCGGACACGGTTAAATGAGGCCTGCGGTTGTGCTCGTTACCGCCCCGGGTAGGATGTGGGTAGACTATTCCGAACGAGCAACAGGGGAACCGAAGACCTCACCATGCTGATCCCGTCCAAACTGAACCGGCCGTCACGGCTGCACCACACCCTGCTGCGCCCGCGGCTGCTGGCCTTGCTGGGCCAGGCCGAACATTATCCGCTGCTCCTGCTGCACTGCCCGGCCGGCTACGGCAAAACCACCCTGGCGGCCCAATGGACCACCGATCACGAACACCTGGGCTGGTATTCCCTGGACGACAGCGACAATGACCCCCAGCGCTTCGGCCACTATCTGATCGCCGCCCTGGCCCGGGCCACCGGCCAGGCCTGCCCCAAAACCCTGTCCATGGCCGAAAAACGCCAGTTCAGCAGGCTCAGCACCCTGTTCGGCCAGCTGTTCGAGGAACTGGCCGGCTGGCACACCCCCACCCTGCTGGTGCTGGACGACTATCACCTGATCCGGGAAGAACAGATCCACGATGGATTGCGCTTTTTCCTCCGCCATATGCCCGAGTCTCTCAGCCTGCTGGTAGCCTCCCGCACGCTACCGCCACTCGGCATCGCCAATCTGCGGGTACGGGGGCAACTGTTCGAAATAGACAGCAGGGAACTGGCCTTCAACCACCAGGAAACCGGCCAGTTTTTCCGGCAGCGGCTGGATAAGCCCCTGGCCGAGGCCGACTCGGCCCGGTTATGCGACGATGTCGAAGGCTGGCCCACCGCCCTGCAACTGATCGCCCTCTCTTCTCGCCAGGGCCACCTCGAACCCCGGCAGTCGGCCCAGCGCCTGGCCGGACTCAACCAGGCGCACCTGCGGGATTACCTGGAAGAAGAGGTACTGGACAGAGTGGATCCGGCCACCCGCGATTTTCTGCTGCGCTGCTCGGCGCTGCGCTCGCTCAACGCGGCCCTGGCCAACCGGCTGACCGGCCGGGAAGACGGCCAGTTGCTGCTGGAGAACCTGGAACGCCAGGGACTCTTCACCCAGCGTCTGGATGCGGAAGGGGTCTGGTTTCGCTTTCACCCCTTGTTCACCCAGTTTCTGTCCCACCAACGGGAATGCGAGCAGCCGGGGCTGGGCCCGCAGTTACACGGTATGGCGGCCCAAGCCTGGCTGGAGCAGGATTTTCCGGTGGAAGCGCTCTACCATTGCCTGGCCGCCGACGATCCCGCCCTGTTGCAGCAATTGTTGCTGGAACACGGCTGGCCGCTGTTCCACGGCGGCGAGCTGAGGCTGCTGGAGCACAGCCTCGACCGGTTGCCCGAAAGCCGGCTGCTGCTGACCCCCAGCCTGGTGCTGCTGCGCGCCTGGCTGGCCCAGAGCCAGCATCGCTATCCCGAGGTGGAACTGCAGCTCGGCCGTGCCGAACAGGCGATGGCGGTCGAAGGACTGACGCTGAGCCCCGGTGACCAGGGCGAGTTCCAGGCACTGCGTGCCCAGGTGGCGATCAACGCCGGCCAGCCCCGCCAGGCCCTGGCCCTGGCGGAGGAAGCCCTTGCCCAGTTGCCGGCCGATCGCAGCCACAGCCGGGTGGTGGCCACCACCGTCACCGGCGAGGTCTACCACTGCCTGGGACAACTGACCCGGGCCCTGCCGGTCATGCAGCAATGCGAGGCCATGGCCCGCCGCTACGGCATCTACCACCAGGCCCTGTGGGCCATGCTGCAGCAGAGCGAAATACTGCTGGCCCAGGGCTACCTGCAGGCCGCCTTCGAAATACAGGACAGGGCCTTCGAACTGGTGCAGGAGCAGCACCTGCAGCAGGTGCCGCTGCATGAGTTTCTGCTGTATCTGCGCTCCCGGGTGCTGTGGAGCTGGCATCGCCTGGACGAGTCCGAAAGCGCCGCCCGCAAAGGGCTGGAGGTGCTGGAAGATCTCTCGCCCCAGCAGCAGCTCAAGTGCAGGACCATGCTGGTGAAGATCTCCCTGGTGCGCGGCGACGTGGACAATGCCCGGGTACACCTCCAGCACTGCGAACAGCTGCTGCGGGGGGGGCATTTCCACATGGACTGGGTGGCCAGCGTGGATCAGACCCGGCTGCTGCTGTGGCAACTGGTGGGCGACGAGGTCGCCATCCGCCAGTGGCTGGCCGAGGCCCAGGCTCCGGAAGGCGACGCCAACCACTTTCAGCAGGCCCAGTGGCGCAACCTGGTCCGGGCCCAGATGCTGGCCGGCGACCCCGACACCGCCCTGGAACTGCTGCAGCAGCGCAACGACACCGCCCGCCGGCTGCAATTGGTGAGCGATCTCAACCGCAACCTTATCCTGCAGGCCCACCTGCACCTGCGCCGGCACGAAACCGACGAGGCGCGCCAGTGCCTGCTGGAAGCCCTGACCCTGGCCAACCGCACCGGTTTCATCAGCCACTTTATTCTGGAAGGGGAAGCCCTGGCCCAGTTGCTGCACCAGGCCGCCAGCCAGGCCTCCCTGGACGACATGACCCGGCACCGGGCCCAGCGGTTGCTGAAGGAGTTGAGCCAGCATCAGCACCGGCACCGTTCGGCCCACTTCGACGAGGCCTTCGTGGAGAAACTGCTGACCCACCCCCAGGTGCCCGAACTGGTGCGCACCAGCCCGCTGACCCAGCGGGAGTGGCAGGTGCTGGGATTGATCTACGCCGGTTACAACAACGAACAGATCGCCGCCGAGCTGGACGTGGCCGCCACCACCATCAAGACCCATATCCGCAACCTCTATCAGAAGCTCGGCATCAACCACCGCCAGGAGGCGATAGCCCAGGCCAAGAGCCTGCTGGAACTGATGGGATACTGAGCACCGGGCCGTTGTCAGCCATCTGAAGCCGATCAGCGACCGACTGTCTCTTTATCCGAGGAGACCAGAGCACCGGTCTCCGTTTTTCTTACTTCAGTTTCCACAGGGTCATTTCCGCCAGGCTATGCTGGAACTTGCGACGGGTTTCACGGATCACGAAGGGAATGTCTTCCTGGCCCACCAGCTCGAAACGCCCGCCCAGTAACGCCTTAAGACCGTCCAGGGTGGTGAAGTTCTCGCCGTTGACCTTGATGCCGCCCAGCCACTTGGCCTTGGGGGTGTAGTCCTCCAGCCAGGTGTAGGGCGAGGTCAGCACCAGGCAGCCACCGGGGTTGAGCCGCTCGTGCACCTGGCCGAGGAACAGGCTGGGATCGTAGAGCCGGTCAATCAGGTTGCCACAGAAGACGAGATCGTAGCCGCCGAAACGGGCTTTCAGGTTACAGGCATCGCCCTGCACGAACTCCACCTTGTGGGCCACCTCGGCGTAGCCCAGGACGTGCAGGCTGGTCTCTTTAAATTCCACCAGTTCGCCCTCGGTGGGAATGGCGAAGCGGGTCTGGCCGCTCTCCTTCAACTGGAAGCCGTGCTGGATAAAACGGGCGGAAAAGTCGATGCCATCCACCGCCCCGAAGTGCAGCGCCAGCTCGAAGCTGGCCCGGCCCACCGAGCAACCCAGATCCAGCGCCCTGCCCTTGTCGAGCCCGGGCAGACGCGCCAGCAGGGTGCGCACGCAGGCCACCGGATAGTTGGCCACGCCGAAGTATTCGGCCCCGTAGTGGAACTCCAGGTACTGGGCCACCAGTTCGTCGGTTTCATAGGTATTCACGGGTTCCACGGGCACCTCTGCATAGTCTGATTCAATGTAACGAAAGCCGGCATGCTGGAAGAAATGCCGGCGGAAAGCATAGCGGGAATAACGGGTGGCCTCGTTGCCGGTCGAGATCCAGGAGCCCCCCTTGAACAGGTTGTGACGGTTGTCGAAGGTGGGGGTGGAAAAGTCGTCGTAGAGCGGATGTACCTCGAAGCCGGGAAAGCCGTCGATAGGGGTTTCGGTCCACTGCCAGACGTTGCCGACCAGATCGTGGATGCCGTCCACCGCGAAGCGGTCCACCGGACAGGACGAGGCGAAGTATTCCAGGTTGATGTTGCCCGGCGCCCGTCCCCAGCCCGGCTGGTCGGTGTCGAGCCGGTTGCGCAGCAGGGTCCATTCCGCCTCGGTGGGCAACCGCACATGGGTGCCGGCCTGGGCCGCCTTCCAGTTGCAGAAGGCCTTGGCCTCGAGATAATTGACCTCCACCGGCCAGTCCAGCGGCAATGGCACCTCCTGCAGCAGGTTGCGCTGGTAGTATTCGCCATGACGTTCACACCAGAAGCGGGGCATGGCGGCCCGGCTGAAGGCGAGCCACTGCCGGCCCTCCTCGGTCCAGTACTCCGGGCTTCGGTAGCCGCCGGCCTGCATGAATTGCAGGTATTCGCCGTTGGACACCAGAAAGCGGGATACCCGGAACGGCCGCACCGCCACCGTTTTACGGCCGTACTCGTTGTCCCAGCCGTAGCTGGCGGCGCTGTCCGGCTTGCCCAGGGTCAGGGTGTCGCCGGCCACCGGCAGCAGGCCGTTTTCCGGCGCCGGACCCGACTCGGGACAGGCCGAAGACCAGAACGGGTGGGGTTGCAACCAGTCCAGCGGCAGCATGCGCATGATCACCGAGGAAGTTTCCAGGTGGATACGCTCATGTTCTATGCCCATCAGCACTATCCAGGCCGGGGAGTCGGGGGTGATCGGCAGGCCGAGCGGCATCTCGCCGATAAAGGCATCCACCCGCTCTCGTACCCGCCGGCGATAGGCCCGGGTGTCGGTCACCGAGGGCCAGTCGTAGTTCGCCTCGTTCAGATCGTCCCAGGACATTTCGTCCACGCCGATGGCGAACATGGACTCCAGCCTCTCGTCCAGGCGCCGGTCCAGGTACTTGCCCAGCACCAGCTTGTTGATAAAAAACACCGCCGTATGGCCGAAATAGAAGATGAGCGGATGGCGCAGCGGCTCCGGCCGCAGGTAATAGGCGTCGTCGCTGTTGATACAGTCGAACAGGGATTCGTACAGGCTGAAGGTCCGGTGAAAATAGGTGCGGAGTTCTTCCCGCTTTCGCTCCACCGAGTCCCCGGTCAGTAGAATGGTTCTGGTGACTGCCTCTGCAAGTAGTTCCATGGAAGATCCCCGACAAGGTGTTTTTGCTTTACGTTACCCGGTTAGCCGGGCGATGAGAAGCAAAAGCCCCGTTGTTTTCCGGCCAGGTTCATTCCCCCCACCGGGTAAGCCGTGCCATGGCCGCACCATCGGGCCCGGCCAGGCCGTCACCGGCCACCGGAGGCTGCACCCAGAAGCGAAGGCTGTGCGCCGCCACCAGGTGAGATCCGCCTTCGTCCGACAGCTCGATACCCGGCCTGGCACTGTCCAGTGCCAGACGCCAGGGGGTACGACCGGGCAGGCGATGATACTCGGCCCGGTCACCGCGATTGAGTTGCCACAGCACCGAGCCCAGGCTGGGTTCGGAAATCAGCAGTTGCAGGCTGCGCAGCCCCGGCTCTCGCCGCTCCACTTCTTCCATGGCTTCACCGTCTGGACGCAGCCAGTGCATATCCGGATAGGAGGTCTGGGGAGAAGCATAACTCATGCGTTGCTGCAGCGGGATGATCCACTGCCGGCGCAAGGCGGCCAGCCGGGAAATAACGGTACGTAGCCGCCCCTCGGGATCCGCTCCCCAGTCCAGCCAGCCGACGACATTGTCCTGATCGTAGGCATTGACGTTGCCGCGCTGGCTGTGCGCGGCCAGATCCGAACCCAGCAGGTGCGGTACCCCAAAGGACAGCAGCAGGCAGGCCAGCAGGTTGCATTGTCGCCGGAACGCCACGACGTCGTCCCCGGCGGCCTGTCCCTGCCCGCCCCGGCCAGGGCCGCCGACCAGATCCACCAGGGTGGGGCCGTCGTGGCTGCAGATATAATTCACAGGCAGGAGTGCCGGCCAGCGCTGTTCGCTGAACCGACCACGCGACCCGGTCAGACAGTGGGCGAGCTCCGCCGGCGCTACCTTGTCCCCGCGCCAAAAGCCGGTAATGCCGTCGCGGAAACGGTCATTGCCTTCGGCGAAATCATCGGGAAAGCGCCCCGACTGGTCACCGTGGGGGCCCCTGTCCCGGGGTTCGGCGATCAGCTTGCAACGCTGCAGCACCGGATCCTGCGCCAGCGCCCGGAAAAAGGGCGAAGACTCGGCGAAGTGCTCCCCCTCCCGTCCCAGCGTGGTCGCCATACCGATGCGAAAGCCGTCAACCCGGAATTCCTCCGCCCAGAACCGCAGGCAGTCCATCACCTGGCGCAGGGCGGCGGGGTGGCGCAGATCCACCGTATTACCACAACCGCTGTAGTTGGCGAGCAGGCCATCCTGATCGCGCAGGTAATAGTCGGGACAGAGGTGTTTCCAGTGCCATACCGGCCCCTCTTCCCCGCCTTCGGCGGTATGGCCGAGTACCAGATCCAGGATCACCTCGATGCCGGCACGGTGCAGCTCGCGCACCAGGGTCTTGAACTCATTCACCGGATCCTGCCGGGCGTAACGCCGGCTGGGTGAAAAGGGCGCCAGCGGGTTATAGCCCCAGTAATTGGTCAGGCCAAGCGGCGGCAGTTCGGGCTCGTCCCGCCATTCCGCCACCGGCATCAGCTGCACCGCCGTGATGCCGGTCTCTTTCAGCTGCCTGATCACTCCGGGATGACAAAGGCCGGCGTAGCGACCCCGCTGCTCGATCGGCACGGCCGGATGACGATGTGTAAAACCCTTGACGTGCACTTCTGCAATCACCGTCTCGTGCCAGTCGTGCCGGGGGGAGCCAACCCCTTGCCAGTCGAAGCCGGCGTCGTAGGGATGGGCGAAAAACGGCAACTCCGACAGCTGGGTGGCATAGGGATCGAGCAGGTAGCGGGGCCGGCTGCCTCGCCCGCTCTGGTAGCAGTATCGCCAGTGCCGGTCCACTCCGGGCACGAACAGATGGCGGACGCCCTTGTGGCAGTCGGTCAGCGGCAGCCAGAAGCGGTGCTTCTGCGGGTTTTCCAGCACCAGACGCAGGCTGGGGTCGTCCGGAGCGTAGACGGCAAAATTCACCCCATCCCCACCACAGCGGGCTCCGAGGGGAAAGGGCAATCCCGGGCGGCAGGACAATAACAGGGGCATAGGCTCTCCTTAGCCTGAACACACAAACAACAGACACGCCCGGCACCACCGGGCGAAAAACAGGGATCCTGAGAACAGCATAGCGCCTGACGGTTCCCCGCCGCCGGATGGCGACAGGGAACCGTCGGGACCTTCCCGACCTCGGCTAGCCCTTGACGCCGCCGTCGGACAGGCCGGACACCAGGTAGCGCTGGGCCAGCAGGAACATCAGGGTGATCGGCAGCCCCGACAGTATGGCGGCGGCGGCGAAGTCGCCCCACAGGTACTTGTGATCCACCAGGTACTGGCGCGCGCCCACCGCCAGGGTCATCTGCTCGGTCTTGCGCAGCAGCACCGAGGCCAGGGGGTAATCGGTGACGGTACCGATAAAGGCCAGCACGAACACCACCGCCAGTATGGGCACCGCCAGCGGCAGGAACACATGGCGGAAGGTCTGCCAGGGGGTGGCGCCGTCGATCTGGGTGGCCTTGTCCAGGGCCGGATCGATGGCATCGAAATAGCCCTTGATGATCCAGATGTTCATGGTCACCCCGCTCAGGTAGCAGAGGATCAGCGACCAGTGGCTGTCGATGCCGAGGATGGGCGTCACCTTGCCCAGGGCGTCGAAGATGGCGTAGAGCGCCACCACCGCCAGGGCACTGGGGAACATCTGGATCAGCAGCAGCGAGTCCAGCAGGCCGCCCTTGCCGCGGAACTTCATCCGCGAGAAGGAATAGGCGGCGATGGTGGACACCACCAGCACCCCCAGGGAGGCGATGGTGCCGACCTTGACCGAGTTCCACAGCCACAGCAACACCGGAAAGGGCGGCGTCACCAGGGTGCCGTCGGCCCGCTGGTAATCCAGCCCCAGGGCCAGCGCCCAGTGTTCCAGGGTGGGCTGTTCGGGAAAGATGCTGCCGGTGGCGAAATTGCCCTCCCGGAAGGAGATGGACAGTATCATCACGAACGGAAACAGGATCAGCAGCAGGAAAATCCAAAGGAAGCCGTGGGCCAGGATTTTACGAAGCAGCAGGTTGCGTGGATATTCGACGATCATGTTATTTCCCCTTGGCGGCCACGGCACGGCGCAGTGCCACGAAGTTGGCATAGGCCATGGCCCCGACGATGAAGAAGATCAGGGTGGCGATGGCGCCGGCCAGGCCGAAGTTCTGGCCCGAGTCCATAAAGCTGATGCGATAGGTGAAGGACGCCAGCAGGTCGGTGGAGCCGGCCGGGATCAGGGTGCCCGGAATGTCCGGCAGGCCCCGGGTGAGCAGCAGGATCAGCACCAGGTTGTTGAAGTTGAAGGCGAAGGCCGAGATCAGCATGGGCGCGAAGGGCGGCAAAATCTGCGGCAGGGTGATGGAGAAGAAGCTGCGCACCGGGCTGGCTCCTTCCAGGGCCGCGGCCTTGGCGTGATCGCCGGGCACCGACTGCAGGTAACCCATGGCCAGCAGCATCATGTAGGGATAGCCCAGCCAGGTGTTGACGATAATGGTCATGGCGCGGGCCAGGGTCGGATTGGTGAACCACTCGGGCCGGATGCCGAACACCGCCTCCAGGATCATGTTGATTTCGCCGAAGTTCTGGTTGAACAGGCCGCGGAACACCAGGATGGAAATAAAGCCCGGCACCGCATAGGGCAAAATCAGCAGGATGCGGTACAGGCCGCGAAAGCGCAGGTGCTCCCACTGCAGTATCACCGCCAGCAGCACCCCTACCCCGAAGGTGAACAGCACCGACAGCAGGGCGAAGGCGACCGTCCAGATAAAGATTTCCAGCATGGGGCCGCGGATGCCCTCGGAGAACAGGATGCGCTTGAAGTTGTCCAGGCCCACGTTGACCCGCCAGCCGGGGGCCACCTGGTTGCCCGCTTCGTCCCGGTAGAAGCCCACCGAGTGATCCGCCACCAGTATGCCGCCGTCGAGCCGGTTGCGCAGCTGGCCGTCCTCGAGTTCTTCGAACACGGGCTGGACATGGGCCATGGTGCGGATGCCGGAGGTGGTCAGGCTCTGGCCGTCGGGCAGCAACGCGGTGATGGCGCCCAGCTCACCGCGCAGGCGCACCATGTCGCGGGCCGGCAGGAAGGCTTCGGCCGGCGCCGCCAGTTCCCCGCTTGCCTGCATCGGCAGCTGCTGGGGCTGGCCATCGGCGACGAAGGGGTCGCTTATCAGATCGCCGTCGGCACCACGCAGCACCAGCCGGTAACCGCCCTCGACGGGCAACAGGAAGAAGGGGCGCTCGCTGCTCTTGTCCACCGTCACCTGGGACAGGTGAATGTCGTTGACCCGGTGGAAAGACAGAAGGTTGCTGGCGCTGTAGTTGGTGAAGCCGACGTAGCTGGTGTAGATCACCGGAAAGGCGATGAACAGCCCCACCGTCACCACCGCCGGAAACACGAAACGGGCATTATAGAAACGCCGATTGCCGTAGATCAGGGCAAAGCCCACCAGCACCGCCATCACCAATACCGCGAACAGCGGCTCGCCGGCCAGGTACAGGCTCCATACCGCGTACAGCAGTGCCAGTGACACCACCCCGAGCACACTCAATTTGACCATATTGGCCAGGGACAACCGCGACGGTTTCTCAACCCCCATCACCGGTTCCGCACAGACCGTCGGCGAACTCATGCCAGCCTCCAAAAATACATTGTGATCGTTGCTACAGGCTGCCGGCACCCAAGGTGCCGGCATGGCCATTATTTCGCCAGCATCCGGGTGGCGGCGTCATCCAGCGCCTTTTCCACCGTCTGCTGGCCGCCGGTGATGTTCTGCAGCGCCGGGTTCATCGCCGACCAGAACTTGCCGGTTTCGGGAATGCCGGGCATGGGTACGCCCTGGGCCGCGATCTGCTGGGTGGCCGCCACGTTGGGATCCCGGGACAACACTTGTGAGTAGGCCTTGTGCGCCACCGCGCCCAGGGCCACCGCCTTGTTCAGCTCGGCCAGGCCGGCTTCGGTCAGCAGGTAGTTCTCGATGAACTCCACCGCCAGATCCTTGTTCGGACTGGCGGCGTTGATGCCGGCGGAGATCACCCCGACAAAGGATTTGGGCGACTGGCCCTCGATGGTGGGCAGGGGCACCACGCCGAAATTGATGCCGGTGGCCTTGAGGTTGTCCCAGGCCCAGGGACCGTTGATCATCATGGCCAGCTCCCCCTTGTTGAAGGCGGTGTCCATCACGTTGTAATCGGCCCCGACCGGCATCACCTTCTCGTCGATCAGCCGTTTTATCATTCTGGCGCCCTTGACCGCACCCTCATTGTTGACCCCCACATCACGGGCATCATAGACGCCGTTCTCCTGCTTGAACACATAGCCGCCGTTGGCCATCAGCAGCGGCATGGAGAAGTAGGCGTTGTTGTAATCCCACATGATGGTCTTGACGCCATCGGCCAGCTTGAGATCGAACAACTGTTCAAAGGAACTCGGCGGCTCAGGCAGCAGATCCTTGTTGTAGATAAGGCCCGCCGCCTCTATGGTGAGTGGGTAGCCCCAGGTGCGTCCGTTGAGCGTAAGGGCATCCCAGCTGAAGTCGAACATCCGCTCCCTGATCTCCTGGCTCGGCTCCACCGGCGTGAGCAGGCCGCCGTTACCCCATTCGCCGAAGCGGTCATGGGCCCAGAGGATGATGTCCGGTCCCTGGCCATTGGCGGCGGACTGCTGGAACTTGTCGGTAACCGGCTCGGGATGCTCCACCACCACCTCGATGCCCAGCTCGTCGGTGAACTGCTGGGCCACGGCGGCCACCCCCCTGTTGGTGCTGCCACTCCAGATCACCAGCTTGTCCTGTTCAAAAGCCAGCACCGGGCCGGACATCGTCCCGGCAAGCAGGCCGGCAAGCAGTTTCACCCTAAACTTCATCATGGTTGTACCTTCCCATACTATAGTTTGACCCAGACTCCTGCCTGGCAGACCAATGACAATACGCTCGCAGCCCCAGGCAAGGGGGAAGCGGCGAATGATTTTATTTAAAGCGCTTTCAATCGGAGATGCAAGATAGATCCCCCATCGGCCTATCATTGTGTGATCCAACGCAAAATTTACATCAAATAACAGTGTTACCCGCCATAAACAGCAACTCACATCACAAAACAACCAACAAAAACGTCATTAAATTTCACAATAGGGAATTAAATTACGATTAAACCGGGGACTGTCTCTGCCATTTCCCCCACCAAAGTTAGATCCCGGTCACAAGTCACCGATATGATGGTTGCTTCTTCGTCCAGTTGGGTTAACTTCAAAGCGTTTTAAATTTCAGGAAAGCAAGGCGCTCAGATGGCTTTTGCAACAGAAATCGCGTCGCGGGTGTCCTTGGCATAATGGAGCAACAGATGGTGAACACAGCAATCCAACAGGAGCAGGCCCACAAAGTGCTGTCGGTCAATGCCCTGATCAAGAGCTACGGCGGTGCCGACATCCTCAAGTCCGTGTCGGTAGACATGGACGAGGGAGACTTCCTGGTGCTGGTCGGTCCCTCGGGCTGCGGCAAGTCCACCCTGCTCAACTGCATCGCCGGGCTGGAAGAGGCAACCGGCGGCCAGATCCTGATCGATGGACGCGATGTCACCCGGGTACCGCCCCGGGATCGGGATATCGCCATGGTGTTCCAGTCCTATGCCCTCTATCCCACCATGACGGTGGCGGAAAACATCGCCTTCGGCATGAAAATCCGCAAGGTTCCGAAGGAAGAGCAGCAGCGCAAGACCCGGGAGGTGGCGCAAATGCTGCAAATCGATCACCTGCTCGATCGCAAGCCATCGCAGCTCAGTGGCGGCCAGCGGCAACGGGTGGCCATGGGCCGGGCACTGGTGCGGGAGCCGGTGCTGTTCCTGTTCGACGAGCCCCTCTCCAACCTGGATGCCAAGCTGCGGGTGGAGATGCGCGCCGAGATCCACCATCTGCACAAACAGACCAACGCTTCCATCGTCTATGTGACCCACGATCAGATAGAAGCCATGACCCTGGGCACCAAGATAGTGGTACTGCGCGACGGCCATATCCAGCAGGTGGGGACCCCACAGCAAATCTACGACGAACCGGCCAACATGTTCGTGGCCAACTTTATGGGCACCCCGCCGATGAACCTGCTGCCCGCCCGGGTCGAGCTCAGCGATGCCGGCGTCCTCCTCGAGGTGTGCGGTCCAAACGGCTTTACCCTGGTGGATAGTCGCGCCACCGAACGGCTGCGTGACTACCAGGACAAGGAAGTAGTGGTAGGCCTGCGTCCCGAGGCGCTGCATCCCTACCGCGAAGCGCGACACGATCACGCCATCCACCTGCCGGTAGCCAATGTCGAGTCCTCCGGCTCCGATACCTTTGTGCAACTGCAAGCCGGAGAGCACAGGCTCAACGCCCGCCTCGGTGGCCGGAGCCGCGTCGCGGAAGGCGAGCCGCTGGCCCTGGCCGCCGAGATGGATCATGTCTGCTATTTCGATCCCCAGACCGAACTACTGATCAAGTAACCTGAATCAACGAGGATTTTTATGCCCGGGCAACCCCCTACCTCCGTCACCCGCCACTGGTGGAAAGAAGCCGTGGCCTACCAGATCTACCCGCGCAGCTTTATGGACTCCAATGGCGACGGCATCGGCGATCTGAACGGCATCACCGCCAGGCTGGACTACCTCCAGGATCTCGGCATCGATGTGATCTGGATCTGTCCCATGTATCCGTCCCCCAACGACGACAACGGCTACGACATCAGTGACTACCAAGGCATAATGGCCGAGTTCGGCACCATGGCCGACTTCGACCGGCTGCTGGCCGAGGTGCACGCCCGTGGCATGAAGCTCATCCTCGACCTGGTGGTCAACCACAGCAGCGACGAGCACCCCTGGTTTATCGAGTCCCGCTCTTCCCGCGGCAACCCCAAGCGCGACTGGTATATCTGGCGCGACGGCAAAAATGGCGCCGAGCCCAACAACTGGGAGAGCATCTTCAAGGGTTCGGCCTGGGAATATGACCAGACCACAGAGCAATATTACCTGCATCTGTTTTCCCGCAAGCAGCCGGATCTGAACTGGGAAAACCCCGAGGTACGCGACGCCATCTACGAGATGGTACGCTGGTGGCTGGACAAGGGCATCGACGGTTTTCGCCTCGACGCCATCAGCCATATCAAGAAGGAAGCCGGCCTGAGCGACGTCCCTGCCCTGGAAGGCCAGGCCTATGGTGCCGCCTGGGACAAGATGATGAACGTCGACGGCATTATCGAGCACCTGGACGAGATGTGCCGGGAAACCTTCAACCGTTACGACGTCATGACGGTGGGCGAAGCCAACGGCGTATCACCGGCCCAGGCGGAAGACTGGATAGGCGAACGGCACCAGCGGCTGGACATGATCTTCGCCTTCGACCATGTGGGGCTGTGGGCGGAAGATGAGGCGGCGGGCCTGGACCTGTCACAGATCAAGCAGGCCTTCGGTCGCTGGCAGACGGGAGTGGAAGGTTTTGGCTGGAATGCGCTCTTCGTGGAGAACCATGACGTGCCCCGCATCATCTCCAAATGGGGTGACGCCGAGCACTATTGGTACCAGAGTGCCACCGCCATCGCCAGCCTCTATTTCCTGATGCAGGGTACGCCCTTTATCTACCAGGGTCAGGAAATCGGCATGACCAACACCACGTTCGGGAGCCTCGACGATTTCAACGACGTGGCCGCCAAAAACCAGTATGTCCAGATGAAGCAACAGGGCGTGGATGACGCCGAGATCATCCGGACCCTGTCGCAGACCAGCCGGGACAATGCCCGCACCCCCATGCAGTGGGACGCCGGCCCCGGGGCGGGCTTTACCAGGGGTACCCCCTGGTTCAAGGTAAACCCCAATACCGAGACCATCAACGTGGCCGCCCAGCAAGGCGACCCGGACTCGGTGCTCGGCTTTTACCGCCGGCTTATCCGCCTGCGCAAGGCCGAGCCGGTGCTGGTGTACGGCCGCTACCGGCTGGAGCTGGAATCCGACCCCCAGGTGTACGCCTACAGCCGCCTGCTCGACGGCCAGCACTGGCTGGTGCTGGTCAACCTGAGCGATCGCCCGGCAGAGCAGCGGCAGCTGCCCTGGCCGCTGCGCCATGAGCGGCTGGCCCTGGCCAACTACCCGGTTGAGCCGCACCCGGCCGGCGACACCCTGGATCTGCGTCCCTTTGAAGCCCGGGTGTACCGGCTGAACGACTGATATCCCTCCCCTTAATACTGCCGGCATGGGGCCCCATGCCGGCCTCCCTCCCGTTATTGCCGCCGCTATGCCTGTTCGGCCAAACCGCCGTCCGATAAAGATCCAATTTATTCGACCGAGCCCCGGCGCCGTTGGCGAAATGGTGGAGCGCAGGCGGCCCGCCTGCTTTCCCGCGCAGCGGGAACCCTCGGACTGGCCTACCACACCACAGGTTTAAAGAGGCTCGAGGCAGAACAGGCATCGCGGGTTGGGCTGTGCCTTCGCCCACCTCGGTGCCACCCTCATGCGGGCGGGCCGCCCGCGCCCCAGATGCAGACACGCCAACACATCCCCGGGGGCTTCGCCGCACCATCCCTTGCGCGGAGGGTCTACTTAGCGGAACCTGTAGCGGAACCCGGCCGCTGCCGGGAGTGATCTACTATGCGGAACAGCTAGTTAGGACCGAATGTATTCGGCCTGGCCGGTGACGACACCGCAAAGAAGCAGTGGTGCTGCGCCATTGAAAAAGGGCGCCGAAGCGCCCTTTCCGGTTACTCTGCCGCCGGCTCCAGCAGCGGCAGGTAATATTCTCGCCCGTCCGGATCCCGGGCCCGCCACAGGGTCACCTGGTAGTCGCCGTCTTGCGCGAAGTGGTAACGCAGGTTGCCCGGGTTGCCGCCCGCGCTCAGGCCGGTGGCGGTGAGCGGCGCGCCCAGGTTGAGCAGGCCCCAGCTGGCGTCGGCGAACTTGAACTCGCTCACCCCGGCCCGGGCCCGGATTGTGCCGGCATAAGTGCCGGGGGCCACCGCCGCCAGCGGGCTCAGCCCCCAGTCGTTGGCACCGCCCCGGAAGTGCAGCTCGGCGGCCAGGGGCTCCGGCACCCGCTCGAGCAGGGGCCTGGACTCGTCCTCCAGCGGGAGCGTCGCCACCAGTCCGCCCGCGTCGTCTTCCCGGCTCGCCGCCATTACCCGCTCCCGCTCCAGCAGCAGCGGCTGCTCCAGCACGGTGGCGCCCCCTTCCCGATCCAGGCGGGCGAACACCAGGGTACGGCGGGCGGCCTCGCCCCAGTCGAAGGCAGCCTGGAAGCCGGGGGTGGCGGCATCGGCGTCCCGCAGCAGGGTCATGCCGCCGGCCTCGTCGTAGAGCAGCAGCTCGGGCAGATCGTGGGGATTGGCATAGCTCAGCTCGAGCCGGGGCGAACGGCCGTCCAGGATGAAGGACACCTCGGCCTGGCGCGGCGGCGCCACCAGGTTGCTCAGGCTGGCGCGCAGGGTCACCTCGGTGCCCTCGGCCAGGGCGCCGGTGTCCCAGTAGAGGCGGTACGGGGCGTTGTTGTCCACCGCCAGGGTCTCGAAGTCGCCGCCGTCGAGGCTGGCCTCGAACCGCACCTGGTACTGGGGCAGCGCCTGCCCGGCCAGGGCCTCGGCCGTGACCTCCAGCTCCAGCAGGCCCGAGGTACGGGCCCCCGGCGCCACCCCGCTCAGCACCGGCTCCGCCACCGGCGAAGGGGCTATGCCCTCGGCCTTCAGGATGGCGAACTGCAACGGCGCCAGGGTCAGCTGCAACTGACCCTCGTTCACCCGGGAAACAACCTCGCCCGCCACCGGCCGGTAGTCGCCGGCCGCCGGCAAGGTCAGGCTCAGGGCCTCGTCGGCCAGGTTGAAGGCCAGCAGGTATTCCACCCCCTCGGCCAGATCCACCCGCGAGAAGGTCAGCACCCTGTCGCTGTCGTCGCTGTTGGGGCGGGCCAGCTGGATGCCGCGGCGCAGCACCGGATGCTCCCGGTACAGGGCGCTCAGGCCGGCGATATCCCGGTACAGGGGATGAGAGGGGTCGAAGTTGTCGTCGGCGGTGGTGGCAGTGGTGCCGATCAGCCGGCCGGCATTGTAGCTGGCCACCCGGGAGGGGAACATGTTCTGGCGGGCATCCTTGTCGCCGCCCTCGCCGGTAAAGCCCTGCTCGTCCCCGTAGTAGATCACCGGCACGCCCCGGCTGAAGAACAGCAGGGCGTTGGCCAGGCGGTAGCGGGCCAGCAGCTTGGCGTCGTCCGGCTCGCCGCCCGCCTGCAGGAAGTGGCCGAAGCGGCCGATATCGTGGTTGCCGAGGAAGTTCAGCAACTGGTTGGCGGAGCCGCCGGCATGGTTGTAGCGGTCATCCTGCTCGAACAGGGCTGTCAGGGCAGAAACGCCGCCCTGTCCGGCCAGGGCAGCACCGGCGGCGGCCTGAAAGCCGAAGTCGAGCACGGTGGGAAGGCCGGCGCTGCGGGTGTAGAAACTGAGCTCGCGCGGATCGCTGCTGAACACCTCGCCGAACATGGTGAAGTGCTCAATGCCGGCGCTGTCGCGGGCATGGTTCAGCACCGCCGGGGCGAAGGCCCGCCAGAAGTCGGCATCCACGTGCTTGACGGTATCGAGACGGAAGCCGTCGGGCCGCCACTCGTCGATAAGCCCGGTGAAGATGTCTATCAACCCGGCCACCACCTCGGGGTTGCCGGTATCCAGATCGTCCAGCCCGAAGAAGTCGCCGTAGAGGCTGTCCTCGCCGGAAAAACTGGAGTCGCCCTGGTTGTGGTAGAAGCGGGGATCATTGAGCCAGGCCGGCACCTTGGCGTTTTCCTCTCCCGCCGGGATAAAGGGCGTATAGCCCTCCCCCGCCGCCACCCGCTCCCGGGAGCGGTAGTCGCACCGACTCAGTCCGGGCAGGTAGGCGCCGTTTTCCTGGTGACATTCGCGGTATTTGATCACGTCGGCGGTGTGGTTGACGATGATGTCGAAGAATATCTTGATGCCGCGCTCATGGGCGGCGGCGATAAAGGCCTTCATTTCCTCGTTGCTGCCGAAATGGGGATCCAGGCGGGTGAAGTCCAGGGTCCAGTAGCCGTGGTAACCGGCCGAGTCGCCCTGCACCGCCTTGTTCTTCAGGATGGGCGTCAGCCAGATGGCGGTGATCCCCAGCCCCTCCAGGTAGTCGAGCTTCTGCTGCAGGCCGGCGATGTCGCCGCCGTGGAACATGCCCTTGTCGGTGGGGTCATAACCGCCGGAGGCATGGGGGTCGTTCGGGTCACCCTGGTTGTTGTCCGGATTGCCGTCATGGAAACGGTCCGGCAGCACGAAGTAGAACACCTCGTCCTCGATGCCGTGGCGCGGACTGTCGAACAGGGTGCGGGGCTGGGTGTCCGCCAGGGCGGGCGTGGCCATGATGGCGCCCAGGGCCATGGCCAGTACGGTACGATTCATCTGCTAGTCCCTATGGATGATGGAAGTGCCGGCCTTGGAAGCCGGAGGAAAGACAGGTATATACCCACGACAAAATTAAAGCGCTTTAATTTCTTGTGCAAGACAGCCGCAATTTCCGATGCAAAATCTGTGACTCATCCCGCCTTTTGGTTGATCAATCCCGGTGAAATGGCGATATTGTGCTGTTTTTACCGGGCCGGCAACGGCATACTTAATTGAAACGCTTACAATATGAGGAGAGCAGCGGTGGTGACGTTAAAGGATCTGGCCGAGCATCTGGGACTGTCGCAGGCGACGGTGAGCCGGGCCCTGAACGGCTATCCCGAGGTCAATGAAAAGACCCGCCGTCGGGTACTCGAGGCGTCCAAGCAGCTCAACTATCTGCCCAACCTGGGTGCCCGCAAGCTGGCTACCGGCAAGTCCGGCATGGTGGGCATAGTGCTCAAGTCCTGCGACGAGCTGGTGCAGGCCCCGGAATACGTGCGGATGATCGCCCAGATCAGCCGCCACCTGGGCGATGCGGGCTACGATCTGCTGATCAACTCGGCCCGCCAGGGCAACGCGCTGGACTCGTTCAAGCGCTTCGTGGCCGGCCGGGCGGTGGACGGCCTGATCCTCAACACACCGGAAGTGGATGATGAACGGGTCGCCTTCCTGCAGGAGCAGGGCTTTCCCTTCGTGATGCACGGGCGTACCGCCGGCGAGGTCAGCTATCCCTACTACGATATCGATAACTACGATGCCTTGGTGCAGGCGAGCCGCTTCCTGCTCGATCTTGGCCACCGGCGCATCGCCCTGCTGACCGGACCGGCCCGGCAGGCTTTCGCCCTGGAACGGGCCCGCGCCTTCCGCGATACCCTCGCCCAGGAGGGACTGGCGGCGGAACTCATCGCCTTCGACGACAGCAGCGAAGAGGTCGGCTACCATCATGCCCGTCTGTGGCTCGGTGGCGAGGCCCCTACCGCCATCATCTGCGCTTCGGCTCCCCAGGCCCAGGGGGTCTATCGGGCCGCCGGGGAACTGGGTATTACCATCGGCAGGGAGCTGTCGGTGATCGCCCACGACGACGTGGTGTCCTTGCCGCGTACCGAGCATTTCGATCCGCCACTCACGGTGACCCGCTCCTCTTTTATGGATGCCTGCCAGCCCCTGGCCGAGATGATGGTAGCCCTGCTCGACGGCGCCGAACCCCGCTCGCTGCAGCAGGTGGCGCCGGTGGAGTTGATCGTGCGCCGCTCCTGCGGGCCCTGTCCCCGCCCCTGAGTCCGGCACCGGCGCGGCAGCGCGCCGATCGGGCTTAGTCCCGGTTGCCGAACAGCCGCCGGGTCAGTCCTTTCAGCCTCCCCCGCTCCTTGCCCTGTTCGAGCCGGCCGGCCTCGACCAGGGCCTGGTACAGGGCCTGGCTGTTGTCCGGCCCCACCACCAGCTGGTAGGCCTTGTGCTGTCCGAGCACGCTCCCTTCGATCACCGCCACCACCGGCGCCAACCGCTCGATACGCTCCTTGTCGAAGCGGGTTTCATCATGGAGATCCACCCGCAGCCGGGTGGCGCAGTGGGAAAGCCGGGCCAGGTTATCGGCCCCGCCCAGGGCGGCGAGCAGTTCGGTGACGACGCTGTGATGGTTCATGGCAGTTACCTCGATAGGTCGTGAAGATAAAAGTTAAAGCGCTTTAAATTACTATTCTATCCGATGTCGACGAGGGTACAAGCGGTGTGTGGAAAATTCATGCCGGGCCGGTGTCGACACCCGGCCCGAGGGTATCAGGAAGCGGTGGCGTCGAGACGGAACCCCAACTGCTGGCGCAGGTAGGCCCCCGCTCCCAGCAGCCCAGGGTGCGGGTGGGTAATGAGGAAAACGGGAATGGCGGCCAGGTAGTCACTGAAGCGGCCCTTGTCCTCGAACGCCGCCCGGAAGCCGGAGTCGCGGAAGAAGTCGAGGAAGCGCGGCACTATGCCGCCGGCGATATAGACGCCGCCGAAGGTGCCCAGATTCAGCGCCAGGTTGCCGCCGAAGCGTCCCATCAGCTCGCAGAACAGGGCCAGGGTTCGCCGGCACAGCGCGCAGTCGCCGCCGAGGGCGCGCTGTGCCGGCGAACCCTGGCCCGGTTCTGCGGGCTTATGGGTCGCTTCGGCCGCAACCTGGCGCAGAATCTCGGCACCTTCGGCGGCGCCTATATCGCTGGCGGCATAGTCCCGGGCTTCCTCTCGTTCTTTCGTGCCTCCGGGTTCCGTGCGGCGTGCGAGGACAGTGGTCGCTTATGGGACGCG